>DAINPX010000149.1:0-7469 GCA_036743235.1 Melioribacteraceae bacterium | reverse complement strand
TAATTTTTCAATTAATATATCTGTCAATACTTCGGCTGCTGTTTTAGGGCTATTTTTTATTTTTTCATTAGAAAACAGACCTAACCATCGTAAATTTTCCATTATTTTACCGGTAGGGTTTACTCCTAAATAGTTTGCTACTCGTGTATCAAGTTTAGTACCATTGGAATTAATTGGCAAAAACATTTCAACAAAATCTGCATAACTTATTTCATTTAAATTAGGAATACGCATAATTTCATTAGGCATTCCTAATTTAACCAACTGCGACCATGTTTCACACCATCCCGGGAATCTTAGAGTACCTCTTATTATTGTATGTAGATATTTTAAATTAAAAACATCAATATAGGTCAAAGAATCTCGATTCGGATATGCTTCCAAAACACCTATATCATCAACCTCTACTTGCCAAGTTCTGTTAAAAACATGAGATTGCGATAACACTTTTATCTTACCATCTTCCATGTATTGTGCACCGCTCTCACCTGCCATAGCTACATTTCTTGCATTCCATGTAATTGCATATTTTAATGGATTATTAATAGAATCTGGTGCAGGTAACCCGCTGCCATAGGATAAAAATGAAGTTATAATCCCTTTTTCTTCATGTATTTTATCAATTATTGCCATTGCCCACATATGGTCAATTCCCGGATCTAACCCCATCTCATTTAATATTATTATTCCTTTTCGCATAGCATCTTTGTGTAACGCTTGAACTCTTGGATTTTCGTATGAAGCTGTTATACAATCTTTCCCCAAATCCAAACAATCCAATGCAATTTGATACTGAAACATCGGAGCCAAAAAATTAATCACAATATCACTATTAGCAATAAGTGACTTTCTAAGTAACTCATCATTAACGTCAAACTCTACCGCATTCCCTTTGGGATGTCGTTTAATTCTTTCTAAAACCAAATTATAATCTTTATCGGCTACTGTAACAAACCAATCAAAAGTTTCGGCACTTTTTAACATATAGTCAATTAAATAAGGCGAACTCTGTCCGGCTCCTAAAATTAAAACATTTTTCATATTATCCTCGTTAAAACTGTATTTTTTGTTGATATCTTAATACCATTCCTTCTCTCATTGCGTAAGTAGATACATATAACTGCTTAATATTAAATGCCTTAAATATCTCACTTAAAATAATAATGCCTGCAGGAAAAATATCGGCTCTTTTTTGCTCTAAACCCTTTATATTCATTCTCTCTTCAATGGTTATTTTGGATAAAATTAATTCTTCAAGTTTAAATAATTTATCACGTTTAATTATACCCCCATTCAAACTTTGTAAATAAGTTCCGGCATCTTTTCTTTCTAAAATTTGAAGAGTGCTAAATATTGTACCGCTTGTACCAGCATATTTATCGATTATATAGCCATTAAATTTTGGTAATACTTGTTCTTTTAAAACTTTTATAACATGATTTCTGCAATTAATAATTCCCTCTTCCTTTATAATTCCCTCTTCAAAAAACATTTTAGTTAAACGTACTGCACCTAACGGAGAGCTTAAGTCTTCTAATAACTCATTATGGTTGCCGAGTATAAATTCTGTACTTCCTCCGCCAATATCAAATGCAAGGGTTAAGTGTTCTTGAAAATTTAATGCCTTGGTAACACCTTTATATATTAGTACTGCTTCCTCTTTACCATCTATTATCTCAATTTCCAAATTCAATTGTTGTTTAACTATGTTCACAAATTCACAGCCGTTTTTTGCTTCCCTAACAGCACTGGTTGCACAAGTTAAAACAATTGCATTAAATATTTTGGCAATAGATATAAACGTTTGAAGGGTTTTTAATGCCCGCTCCATTGTTTCAGCTTTTAAATATCCCTCTCCATTAAATGCATCATTACCCAAACGTACTACTTCTTTTTTTCTGTGGATAATATCAATCTTTCCCGATTCAAATAAATCCACTATTATCATGTGAATAGAATTAGTACCAATATCAATTGCTGCGACAGTTCTTTTATTCATCTTTTTTTTCTAAAATTTTTTTGCATAAGTTAAATACTTCTTCAACATCTATTGCATCAATTAATTCGGTTTTATCTCGAATAAAATATTTATTTTTACCAAGTGGTGCCCAATTAAAAGGATTTGTGGGTCCAAATATCGAAATTTGAGGAGTGGTTGTACTTCCTGCTACATGCATAACACCCGTATCGTTAGTAATAAATAAATCACTTTTTGATATTAATGCAGCAAGCTGAGGAATAGTTCTATCGATAAAATAATTAACTTTAATTTTTGAATTTGCTTTAAAATATTCTATTTCTTCAATATCAGCTTTACTTCCAGTAATATAAAATTTTGAATTAAAATTTTTATCAATTAAACTAGTAAGCTGTATATATTTATTTAATGACCATCGGTTTTTGGGTTTTCCGGCTCCTATATGTAGTCCAATAAGCAATTGTTCGCCTTTTTTCCAAAATCTATTTACAAATTCATCTGCAACTTCAATATCACCAGTGTCTATTGAAACAATAGGATTGAATTTAGTTGTATTTATTCCCAGAGGTCTAACAACATCCAAAATAAAATCTGCAACATGCCTATCAGGATTCTGACGCCAATCTAATTTAATCCCATAATTAAATAAAAAGGAATATTTATTTGTTTTTCCATCCAGTTCGCTTAAACCGAGTTTATATTTTGAACCGGATAAATTTCCCAGTAATGAACTTGTTAAAGATAAAGAAACTGTTGAAGGTACAACTGCTAAATCATAATTTTTTCTTAATATTTTTTTGAGACTAATTAAATAACTAATACTAAGTAATTTTTTCTTGTCAAAAACGAACTTTTCATCAATATAGTTATTTTTAGATATAGCATAAAAATTTTGTGGTGAAACAACTACGGTTAATCTACAATATTGTAAACTCTCTTTAAAAGCAACAAATAAAGAAGATGAGGCAAGTAAATCACCAAATTGATTATGTTGTCTAATTATTAAAACATTTTTAATATTTTTTTTATCAACTAAGGGTATTTTCTTTTGCCCAAACAGTAAATTTAGAATAACAACTAATAAGTCTTTCATTCTCTATTAATATCCGAATTACCTTTTTTAACCTCTATATCTTCAAATTTTGCTTCTATAATATCTTCAGCATTAATTTTATAACTATCAGGTCTGGAATGTCTTTTAACATTATTATTATTTCTATAACTAGAATATTTTCTTGTAAAATAAAACTTGAACGCTCTATAAATCAAATAGATTAATAAAATAATTATTAAAAATCTCATTAAAACCTCTTGGAAGGATAAAAATATTCAATAAAACTTCTATCTTCCTTAAAAATAGCTGTACAAAGATTTTCAAAATCATCCTTATTATTAACAAAATCAATCTCATTTGTGTTTACAATTAATAAAGGTGTATTATTATACTTAAAGAAGAAATCGTTGTAGGCATTAGATAATTCTTGTAAATACTCAACAGTAATATTTTTCTCCATCTTTCTGCCTCGTTTCTTAATATTATACATAAGCTTTTCAATCCCTGCTTGAAGATAGATAACTAAATCGGGCTGACGTAATTCTCTTCGTAAATTATTATAAAGATTTTCATAAATACTTAATTCAGATAAACTTAAATTTACAGTTGCAAAAATTCTATCTTTTTCAAAAGCATAATCGGAAATGATATAATTATTAAAAATTTCTTCTTGATTAAGAAACTGTAATTGTTTAAATCGATTCACCAAAAAAAACATTTGTGCTTGGAACGCATATTTTTCTCTTTCTTTATAAAACTTTTCCAAAAAAGGATTTATTTCAAATTCCTCTTGAATTAATTTTCCGCTATATCTTTCAATTAATTTTTTAGATAACGAAGTTTTACCTACTCCAATTACTCCTTCAATGCATATATATTTAATTTCAGACAATTTCTTCCTCGTTAAAATTTATTTTTTCAACAATATATCTATCTATCAAATCATTTTCTATTTCTTTTATTTTTTTTTTATTAATCGGATGAATAAAACTATTTTCAATTTCCATTAATGGCACAATAACAAAATCTCGCAAACAAAAACTAATATGTGGAATTTTTAAAAAATCCGTATTTAAAACTAAGTTATTATAGAACAAAATGTCAATATCTATTTTTCTTGGACCCCATTTTTTAGTTTTTTTGCGGCCACACATTCTTTCAATCATTTTACAAATTTCCAATAATTTGAACGGAGAATAATGTGTTTTAATTTTAACAACTAAATTTAAAAAATCATTCTGTTCTTTAACTCCAAAAGGTTTAGATACATACAAAGAACTAATTCCATCAAATATAATATTATGATCTTTTTTTAATAGCTTTAAGGCAGTAATAATATTTTCTTTTTTATCAGTAAGGTTACTACCTAAGCCAAGGTAAACATTACTCACCATTGGATTTAACTACCTCTGCTTCTACATAATCAATCAAACCACCGGCAGGCACATTGCTTTTTCTTACTCGGACTGCAATTTTTTCAATTTGGGGATATTCTTTAAGCAATCCATCGGCAATTACAGTTGCTAATGTTTCTATTAAATTATATTTACGCTCATGTACAATATTATTAATATATTTATAAACTTCTGCATAATTAACTGTTTTTTTTAAATCATCTCCAATTGCAGCGTTTGCAAAACTTGTATAAATATCAACATCGGCATCAAATTTACCTCCCAAATTCTGCTCTTCTTCAAATACTCCGTGATAAGCATAGAAACGAGCATTTTTAATTTTTATTATATTTTGCATTATTTTTCTCCTTTAAACATTATTCCCATCAACCCTTTTAAATTTGCAGTTAAAATACCAAATAAAACAAGAATACTACCCATTATTTCTTGAAAAGATAACTTTTCATTTAATATTAGCCAACCTAATAAAACCGAAACAATTGGAGTGATAAAAGCTGAAATTGCTAATAACACAACACTTATTTTTTTCATTAACCAATAATAAGTGCTAAAAGTGGCAATGGTTCCAAATGATGCTAAATATAAAACACTTAAAATTGCATTATTATCCAATTTTAGTTTTGATGTATCCTCCGTTAAAAGGCCGGTTATAGTTAATAATAATCCGGCAATTAATACAGGAAATAAGTTCATAGAAACCGGATTTAATTTTTTGCCGTATTTTTTTAGCACAACTGCAACAAAAGCTTGCATAATAGCACTTAAAACAACCGCAAATAATCCTAATATTGCTACTCCGGATTGAATTACTATACTATCAGAAAAAATTACAATTATTCCGGAAAAACCGATTATCGATCCAATTATTTTATATACATTTACATTTTCTTCTTTAAAGAACAATTTAGTAAAAATTATTACAAAAAAAGGATAGACTGCAAATAATATTGAAGCTAAGCCGGAGGGAATAAACTTTTGCCCCCAATAAACTAATCCAAAAGGAATTGCAAACGAAAAAAAACCCATAATTAAATATAATTTAATTGCAAGTTTATCTGTAACAACTTTAATATTTCGTAACTTAATTATTATAAAGAAAAATAGTGCTGCTGTAATAAACCTGGCACCTGAAGAAATAAAAGGTGTAAGTGATTCCAAGCCAACTTTTATTGCTAACCATGTTGAACCCCATAACAAACAAATTGCGATGTAACCCAACACAATTAATAAAGTTTCTTTTTTCATCGCTTTTCCTTTAATACAATTAATCCAAAGGCACGGCCGCTAAATTTCCCTTCTCTCCTGTAAGATTGTAATAAATTTTTTTCCCTAAATGAACACAAATTTGAGATTTGGATATTCTTTGAAGGTATGTTTTGTTCTTTTAACATATCAAAATTATATTGCGGTAAATTGACAAATATTTTTGAATTTGTAAAGTGGATATATTTGTTTTCAAATAAAGATTTCACATCTTCTTTCACTTCAAAACTATCTTTGCTTATTGATGGACCCATGTAAACAAATAAATTTTTAGGTTTGCAATTATAATCATTCTTCATTATTTCAATAGTTTTATATACAATACGTTTTGCCGTACCTTTCCAACCCGAATGAATTCCGGCAATTACTCTGTTTTCATTATCATAAACATAAATATTTCCGCAATCTGCAGTTGAAACAATCAATCCTATATTAATTCTATCAGTTATCATTGCATCACTTTCACCAATAAAACCGGCTTTTTCAACCTTTGTTACAATATCTGTATGTTCTTGCTTTTGGATTGCAACATCTGTTTTGTTTAACTTAAAATATCCATAAAAATTATTACGGTTTTCTTCAACTACTTCAGGAATATCGCCAACAGACAAACTTGTATTAAAATAATGCGGATTAATTCTATTAAGCCCATACTTGGTACTTAAACCAAAATCTAAATCAGTAAATTGAGAAAATATTAAACTACGTATTATAGTCATATAATTATTCTTTCTTAAATTTGTTTTTTGCTCTGTTTTTTAATTTATAAGTTTTATTATCAATTTTTAAAAAATCTTCCAATTTAAAACCATATTTATTATTTTTAATAAATTCGCTTATATCCATATAAAAAATAATATCATTATTACTTTTTGTAGGTAGTATATAATTTGGATTTGTGATTGAAGAATCGTTATAAATTTTACGATAATAATTTGTATAGAATTCATTAATATTAAAATTTGAAGAGTCCACCGGAGAAATATCTCCGCTCGGACTCAAATAAAAACATTTATTACCTTTTATAATTATAACTTCCGTACTATCTAAATTGTATTTAGATAATAGCACCGAGTTAAATAAAGTAAGAAACAAAAATAATATATATATATAGTTAATCAAATTAAATTATTGCCAATGATTTTTCAAGATCATTAATTATATCTTCCGGATTTTCCAAACCTATTGCAATTCTAATACCACCGGCATCGATGCCCTTTTCAGTTAATTTTTCAGGTGGTACAACTGAATGAGTCATCGAAGCAGGATGTTCAATTAACGTTCGTGTATGACCTAAACTTACGGCTAATGTCATTGTATAAGCATTATCTGCAGCATAATTCATGAATAAACGACCTCTCTCCTTAGATTCGGCAGCATCTTTTCCTTCTAAAACAAAATATATCATGCTTCCCGGTGCAAAATTACCACTAAAATCCACCATTTGTTTTTTGGCAAGTTGATAATATTTGTAATTTGGTAAACCGGGATAATTTACAAATTTTACTTTGGGGTGATTATTTAAATAAACAGCAACTTGCATTGCAGTATTAATAATCTGTTTCATTCTTAATGCTAATGTTGGTAATCCGTAAGTTAAAATAGCCCACGCACTTTTGGTACTCAAAATTCCGCCAAAATCTTTTCTGTAAAGCATCAATAATCCCCTGAATTTTTCTTTACAAATAACCGCGCCCCCCATATCAGTACCAAAACCGCCAATACCTTTAGTTAAAGAATAAACTACAAAATCAACACC
>DAINPX010000148.1:0-7505 GCA_036743235.1 Melioribacteraceae bacterium | reverse complement strand
CTTTTACCATTTATTGTTTTATATATACCGGAAGCACCAAGATGATATTTTACATCACCCGTTCCTTGCGGGGTAGTAGGGTCTAAGTTATCTTCAAATTCGTTAAATATCTTTTCAAACGGTTTACCGATAATATTTGCAAGAATGTTTAATCTTCCTCTATGTGCCATTCCAATAATAACTTCTTCAACATCAAAATTTGTAGCATTGGTTAACAGGTAATCTAAAGCAGCAATTACCGTTTCCGAACCTTCCAACGAAAATCTTTTATGACCTATAAACTTTGTATGAAGAAAGTGTTCAAATAACTCAGCTTCCGAAAGTTTTTTTAATATTTGGATTTTTTCTTCATTATTTAAAGTAGGAGTACTTCTAAAAGGTTCGGTTTTAGCTTGTATCCATGTTTTTTCAATCGGATTTTGAATATGCATATATTCAATACCTATTTTTTCACAATATGTTTTTTGTAACAAGCTTAAAACTTCACGTAATGTCGCACTTTCCAAATTAAAAATATTATCGGTCAAAAAATACCTATCATAATCCCATATGGTAAATCCATAGAACTCCGGATCTAACTCGGCAGTATAAGTAGGTGAATACTTTAAAGGATTTAGGTTTGCAATAAGATGTCCTCTAACCCTATACATATTTATTAACTGAAAAAATCTAATTTGTTTTTCAATTCGCTCTTTATCCCTAATGTTTTTGTATGCCTCACTTAGTGTATCAATTCCCCAGTTAACCGGTTTTTTTGGTATTTCCAAATCGTTAAAAATTTCTTCATAAAAACCATATTTCCCCATTAATAAGTTATCAATCTCGCGTAAAAACTCACCGCTTTCTGCTCCTTGAATTATTCTATGGTCGTAAGTATTGGTAATAGTTAATACTTTACCTATTCCAAATGCGGCAAGCTGCGACATATCCATAGCTTTAAATTCTGAAGGATAATCTATTGCACCTAATGCAATAATGCAACCTTGCCCGGTCATTAATCTTGGTGATGAAGATACGGTTCCCAAACCACCAGGATTAGTTAAAGATATGGTAGTATTTTGGAAATCGTTTGGTTCAATTTTACCTGTTTTAGCTTTTTCTACCAGTTTATTGTATTCTTTGTAAAACTGTTTAAAATTTAATGTATTAGCTTTTTTTATGTTTGGAACAATTAATGAGCGTGTCCCGTCTTTTTTTACTAAATCTACAGCAATACCTATATTAATATCTAATTTTTTAACCAATACCGGTTTATTATTATTATAAGTAAATGAATTATTTAATTGCGGAAACTTATTTAATGCTTTAACAATGGCAAAAGCAATAAAATGAGTAAACGATAATTTGGATATTCCTAAAAATCCCAGATAGTTGTTTATAATAATTCTGTTTTCTTCCAAAAGTTTAACCGGAATAGTACGTAAACTAACGGCAGTCGGAATAGTTAAGCTACTGTTCATATTATCTATCAATTTTGCAGCTGCACCACTAATAGTAATAACGGTATCATCCGAACTTTGGGCATAATTATCTTGAATTATTGGTAAGTTTGGGTTTACTATATGTTGTTCAACAGTTTTGGTTTCGTTATGTGTTAATTTGTCAAAGTAATTTTTCCAGTAATTGGAAACCGAATTTTTGTCAGTAAAATACTTCTCCAATAAGTCCGATACAAAATCGAAATTGTAGCCAAAATGCTCAAATAAAATGTCATTGTATTTCGAGGTATTAAAGTTTTCCATTTTTTTTATTAAATTATTATACATATTTTTGATAACAATAATTAAAAATAATTAATTCAAAATCGTTAATGTTTTATGCTAATAAGTAAAATTGATATAAAAGATTATAAGGATTTTTTTGATCTTTTATTCTTTTTGGATAATGAAACAAATAATAGGGCTTACGAACCGGGTGAAAGAGATAGTAGTTTAGAAGTGTTCACAAATAATATGATATCAAAAATTGAAAAAGGAGATATTATTATTTTAGCAAAAGAGGGAGATGAATTAATAGGATATATTGAAGGGGAGAGAGGAACTTTTAGAAGAAATAGACATGTTATCCACTTTAATATTGCTATAAAACTTTTATATACCGGTAAAGGGGTTGGTGCAAAATTAATAAAAAAGTTTGAAAAAGAGTGCGAAAATTATAATATTGAAAGAATAGAGTTGACTGTTTTTTGTGATAATGATAATGCTGTAAAGCTTTATAAAAAAATGGGTTATACAATAGAAGGCACAAAAATCAATTCCTTTAAGGTTAATGGAATTGATAAAAACGAATATTTAATGGCAAAATCGTTAAAAAAGCACTAAACAAAATTAATTTTTTTTCGATAATGACAATGTAAAGTTCCCTTTAAACGAAAACTAAACGGTGATATGATGTTAACCGTAAAATTAACTACAAGCACGGATGCTTTAGCGAATAGTACAAATCCTTATTCGCAAAAACCCAAAGAATTAGACGAAAAAGACAAAGCTGAATTAGAACGTTTAAAACAACGTGATAAAGAAGTAAGAAACCACGAAGAAGCTCATAAACGTGCAGCTGCCGGATTATTATCGGTAGGTCCAACATATGAGTATAAAGTAGGACCTGACGGCAAAAAATACGCCGTATCCGGTGATGTTCAGATTGATATTGCCGAAGTTAAAGGAAATCCGGAAGCAACATTAAAAAAGGCTCAACAAATAAAAAGAGCTGCTTTGGCACCCGAAGAACCTTCGGTTCAAGATAAAAAAATTGCCACTAAAGCTACAGAAATGGAATTGAAAGCTAAAAGAGAACTTAATAATGTTGATTCAGACGATAATAATATTTTAGCAGAAATGACAGCAGAACTTAAAACGGAACTTAAAGATATAATTACCTACGACTCTAAAGGTAATGTAATAACAGATGCTGAATTAAATTCTGCTGATGTAGATGTATTTGTTTAATCTTTTTCAATTGTTCTATTAAATATAGTATCAACATTTTTAAGCATTGAACTATAACTAAATATCTCGTCCAATTCTTTTTCGGATAATACCTCTTTAATTTTTTCGTCTTCAATTAACTCTGATTTCAAGTTTTTATTTTTATCTTGCCAAACCCTCATTGCATTTCTTTGAACAACCGAATAAGCTTCTTCTCTAGTTAATCCTTTTTCTACAAGTAATAATAATAATTTTTGCGAAAATAATAGTCCCCGAGTTATATTTAAATTATCCAACATATTTTCTGGATAAACCAAAAGATTGTCGATAAGTTTAATTATCAAACTAAACATGTAGTTAATTGCAATACAGCTATCCGGTATCAAAATTCTTTCAACTGAAGAATGTGAGATATCTCTTTCATGCCATAATGCAACATTCTCTAAACAAGCCATTGCGTTTGACCGAAGAATGCGAGACAATCCGACAATTCGTTCGCTTACAATAGGGTTTCGTTTATGAGGCATAGCAGACGAGCCTTTTTGTCCTTTTGAAAAAAATTCTTCGGCTTCATAAACTTCGGTTCTCTGCAAATGTCTAATTTCTATTGCTATTTTTTCTAATGTTGCCCCAATAATAGCTAATGTAGTCATAAATTCCGCATGCCTATCTCTTTGTAATACTTGAGTAGAAATAGGAGCAGGTTTTAATCCAAGTTGCAAACAAACATAGTTTTCAACTTCAGGGCTTAAATGTTCAAAAGTGCCAACTGCTCCGGAAATTTTACCGTAACCAATTGTATCTATGGCATTATTCAATCTAACAATGTTTCGTTTTACTTCTTCATACCAATTGGCTAATTTTAATCCAAAAGTTGTAGGCTCGGCATGTATTCCGTGTGTTCTTCCTACGCAAACATAATCTTTGCATTCAACAGCTTTCTTTTTAAGTACATTTTTAAAATTATGAAGGTCGGCAAGAATTAATTCACCAGCGGTTTTCATTTGGTATGAAAGTGCAGTATCCAATACATCCGATGATGTCATACCATAATGAATATGTCTGCTTGGGTAACCGACATACTCGGCAACATTAGTTAAAAAAGCAATTACATCATGTTTAGTAGTTTCTTCAATTTCAAGTATTTTATTAACATTAAAATTTGCTTTTTCTTTAATAGTTTTTAATTCTTCATCTGATATTGCGCCCATTTTATTACGAGCTTCGCAGGCAAGAATTTCTATTTTTAGCCAAGTTGAATATTTAAACTCGTCTGACCAAATATTTCCCATTTCTTTTAATGTATAACGCTCAATCATTTTTTCTTTTCCAATATCATTTTTAAATTTAATTCTTCGTTATTTCGTAAAATTTTAAATGTAACATTTTCTCCGGTTTGGTACTCGTATAATATACCTATTAAAGCACTATCATCGTTTATTCTCATATCATTAACGGCAAAAATAATATCACCTACTTGAATTCCTGCTTTTGAAGCAGGAGAATTTTTAGCAACATATGTTACAATAACACCTCTTGTTCCGGAAAGATTATAGTATTTTGCAATTTCTGAGTCTATTATTTGAATTTTTAAACCTGTCCAAAAGTCTCTATCAACAACGCCTTTGTTTTTAAGAAGATTGACTATTTTTTTTATTTTGTTTGAAGGAATTGCAAAACCAACACCAACACTGCCGCCTGAGTTACCCGGGGCATAAATAAGCGTATTCATACCAATCAGTTCGCCAATACTATTTACTAAAGGTCCCCCGCTATTCCCGCTATTTATGGCAGCATCGGTTTGAAGCATGTTAATATAATATCTATTCTCTACTCCGCTTAAGTTCATACCCGTGGCACTAATCACTCCGACAGTAACGGTTGGTTTATCATTAATATTAAAAAGCCCAAAAGGGTTCCCAAGTGCAACTACCCATTCACCAATCATTAAATCATCGGAATTTCCAAATCTAATAAAGGGTAAGTTTGAAGCTTCTATTTTTAGCAAACAAATATCACTGCTTGGGTCAGTTCCTACAATGTGGGCTTTATGTTGAGTTCCGTTTGTCATTGTTACGGTTATTTCGCTACCGTTACCGGCAACATGGTCGTTTGTAACAATATAACCGTCCGGAGAAATTATATAACCTGAACCTAAGCCTTGAATTTTTCTATTATAAACTCTATCGCCAAAAAAATAACGCATTACAGGATCATTAAAAAAAGCATCTCGATATTGCCTGATTTCTGTAACATTTATTCCAACAACAGCTGGACTTACTTCTTTAACGGTATTAGTAATTATTGTATGCCTGCTATCAGTAATCAAGTTGTTATTTTTTTGAATTAAACTATCTAAAAACGAATTGGCAAAAAAATTATTTAACGGTAGTAAAACTAATAATAACAAAAATTTAAACTTGTTCATTTTCAACCTCCGATTTTTTAGTAGGATAAAAATATTCCTTTAGCGGATAATAATGTTTGATTAAGATAATAAGCATTATTGAAGAAATATATAAACTAAAAGCTAATTTATCGTAAGCAATTGGGTAAGTAAATTTTATAAAAAATTTACTTGCTGTAAACGAAAAAACTGCGGTTAATAATGTAGCAGCTCCGTTTGCAAAGTGTATATGACGTTTATATATGTATGAAATTACCCAAATAATTACCCAAATAACAAAGATAGGGGGAGCTATAAATATTAATGATCCAGCAGCGGTTGATAATCCACGTCCGCCCTTAAATAACAAAAAAACAGAGAAGCAGTGTCCAATTACGGCAAATAGAGAAGCATTTATTAATAGATAGAAGTCTTCTTCAAAAAATATTTTAATTAATAGGATAGGAATTAGTCCCTTTAAAAAATCAATTATTAGGATTAAAAAACCAGTAAATTTTGAGTTAGTAACCTCATATGAATTTAATGCCCCTACGTTACCGGAGCCATTCGTAATAATGTTTTTATTGTGAAGTAATTTAACAATAATATAAGCTGTAGGAATTGAACCGAAGCAATATCCTAAAAGGGCAGATAAAAGAAAGTTCATATTTATTAAATTTTTACTCCAAATTTAACAAAAAAATGAGTTATAACATAAATTATTAATTTAGTTATTTGATATTTTACTTAATGAATAAAAAAAAGTTTCTTCGTAAACGTTTAAGATTGTTAAATTTAAATAATTAATAATTTTTCCTTTGTTATTTTTTATAAGTTTTTATAACTTTATAGGTTACAATTGGTATTTTATTGAAAATACCTAATATTTTTTAATAACTCGGAGAATAAATGATAGATTTTGTCGGAACATTTAATGTAGTACCTTCATTACCCAAGGCACTTGAGCCTTTGAGAGAGATAGTTTACAATGTTTATTGGTCTTGGAATCAGGATGCAATAAAGCTATTTAGAAGGATGGACCGCAAACTATGGGAAGACTCGCACCACAACCCTGTTGTGATGTTAGGAAAAATAAGCCAAGAGAGACTGGAAGAGTTGGCTAAAGATGACGGATTTATTTCACATATGAATAGAATTTATGTTCAACTTAATGTATATTTGCAAGAATTAACTTGGTATCAAAAAAATGTAAACTCAAACGATAAACCGTATATTGCATATTTTAGTGCAGAATTTGGATTAACGGAGTGTTTACAAATATATAGTGGCGGATTAGGTATTTTATCGGGAGATCATTTAAAATCAGCAAGTGACTTGGGAATACCTTTAATTGCAGTAGGTTTATGTTACAAAGAAGGTTATTTTCAGCAATATTTAACCGCAGACGGATGGCAACAAGAACGTTATGAACTTACAGATTTTTATAACGAACCGATGAAACTTGTTTTGGACGAAGAAGGAACTCCGATAAAAATTGCTTTAAAATTTCCCGGAAGAGATGTCTTTTTCCAAATCTGGAGAATTGATGTAGGAAGAGTACCTTTATATTTGTTGGATACCAATCTTGAAGAAAATAGAGCCGAAGACCGAACCATAACCAGAACTCTTTACGGTGGTAATAACGAAACAAGAATTCAGCAAGAGGTTTTATTAGGTATAGGCGGTATTAGGGCTTTAACTGCAATGGGTATTCATCCTATTGTTTGTCATATGAATGAAGGTCATAGTGCTTTTATGGCTTTAGAAAAAATAAGACTATTAATTGAAGAAAAAAAACTAAGTTTTACGGAAGCAAAAGAGATAGGTTTTTATTCAAATGTATTTACAACTCATACACCCGTTCCTGCCGGTATTGACGTATTTCCAAATGATTTAGTTGAAAAATATTTTGGTGAATACTACAGAACTAAATTAAAAATTAGTGACAAGGATTTTTATAGATTAGGAACTATTATTAAAGATAAAGAACCCGCAAATTTTAATATGGCACATCTTGCAATGAATATGAGCGGATTTGTTAACGGTGTTAGTAAATTACATGGTAAAGTATCAAAAAAAATGTGGGTAGCGGGATTTAAAGATATTCCGTTTGATGAAATTCCGATTGACTATGTTACAAACGGAATACATATAAGAACACATCTATCAAACGATATGCATGAGTTGCTATA
>DAINPX010000147.1:0-7512 GCA_036743235.1 Melioribacteraceae bacterium | reverse complement strand
TATAGAAATATCAGTAAGAATATTATCTTGTTGTTTAACTTTAGCTATATTAATTAAACAACAAGATAATATTCTTACTGATATTTCTATAGCTAGTGGAGCAATTACCCCTATTTCTACCCGATTTTATGAAATTGAAAATAAATATATTAATAATAGTATTAATGATTCCCTTATTATAAGTATTGTAACCGAGATAGCCAAAGAAATACTAAACATTACTGGCATTCGTTGGTCTTATCCATATAAACTACCTGTTTTTCAACAATTATTATTTAATGAAATAAAAAAACTTACAATATGAAACAGATAATTAAATTTAACTTAAACGGAATTCTTACTGAATTTCAAATTACTAAGAACAAAAGATTATTAGACTTTTTAAGAGATGATTGCAACCTTTTAAGTGTTAAAGAAGGATGCGGAATAGGTGAATGCGGAGCATGCACAGTATTGGTAAATAACTTGGCAGTTAATAGTTGTTTAATTTTAACTTCACAAATTTCCGGTGCAGAAATATATACAATTGAGGGATTGAAAGATATTGAAGCTTTTAATAAGCTACAAAATAATTTCTTAAAACACGGAGCTGTTCAATGTGGTTTTTGTACTCCCGGAATGCTAATTTCGGCTTATGCCTTATTGCTAAAAAAATCTGATGCTTCGATTCAAGAAATTAAAGAAGCTATAAGTGGGAATTTATGCCGTTGCACGGGTTATGTTCCAATAATAAATGCTGTCAAAGAAACTATAGAAAAAAAATTATGAATAAATTAGAAACTAAATATTTAGGACTTATTTCAGAAAATCCCTTATATACTGCAGCAGGTCCAACTGCTTCAAATTATGAATTATTAAAAAGAGCTGTTGATGGAGGAGTAGGCGGTATAGTAACAAAAACAATTAGTGTGAAATCTGCAAGAGTGCCAATCCCCAATATATATTCTACCGCTCCCGGTAGTTTAATTAATGCTGAGCTTTGGTCAGAATATGATTATAAGTATTTTATTGATGAAGAACTTCCAAAAATTAAATCTTTAGGTGTACCAGTAATTTTATCATTGGGCTATACTCCTTCTGATATGCTTGAATTAGGCAATTATCTTAAAAATAATAGTAATTTTGATGCCGTAGAATTTTCTATACATTATGTTAGTAAAGATATTACAAATATTACTGATATTGCATCCGCATTAAAGGAAAATATAAAAGTTCCGGTTATTGCAAAATTTAGTCCTTCAATTAGCGATATTGCAGGATTGGTAAAAGCCTTAAATCCTATTGTAGATGCATTTGCATCAATTAACAGCGTTGGACCCACATTTGATTTTGATATTGACACATTACAACCTTATATGGGAAGTAATGATGGACGTGGTTGGTTATCAGGACGTTCTATTTTACCAATTGGATTACATTTTGTATCTTCAATAGCAGCAAATACCAATAAACCGGTTTTTGGAGTTGGCGGAATTCGTACAGCCGAAGATGTAATAAAAAATTTAATGGCGGGAGCAACTGCAGTTCAAATATGCTCCCACGCAATTTTGAATGGACCAAAAGTGTATGGAAAAATAAACCAAAATATTACTAAATGGCTTGATAAAAAGGGCTATACTTCTATTAAGGAAATAATAGGTTTAATGACCGATTATAAAGCTAATACCGTAAATTATTTATTAGAAAATCCGATTATTAAACCTAATTGGAATGAAGACAATTGTAATTTGTGCAAAAGTTGTGCTACAGTCTGCACTCATGAAGCAATTACTTTTGAATCAAAAAAATTATTAGTTAACTACAATACTTGTGTAAGCTGTGGATTATGTACTACAACATGTCCTCACGATGCACTTAAATTAAGCACAATATAAATTTGAGGTAAGTTAAGATGGAAATTAATATTGAACAAGTTAAAAAACTTGTTAAAGAAAACGAACAATTTATTGCTGACGAGATAAAAAAAATTGTTAGCATTAAAAGTTATAGCGGTGAAGAAAAAGAATTAGTTAAATATTTACTTGGTAGAATGCAAGAGTATAAGTTTGATGAGTTTAAACATGATTCTTTAGGTTCTGCAATTGGCAAAATTGGAAATGGAAAAATAAAAATAATGTATGACGCTCATATCGATACCGTACAAGTAACCGGATCTGAAGATTGGGAATATCCGCCTTTTGAAGGAAAGATAGTTGACGGTAAAATTTACGGAAGAGGAGCAGTTGATGAAAAACCGGCAATGGCAGGCTATTTAATAGCTGGGAAAATTATTAAAGAGATTTTCAAAGATGAAGAATTACCATTTACTTTATATGTTATAGGTTCATGTTTAGAAGAAGATGTTGACGGATATCCACTGACACATATAATGGAAAACGAAAATATTGTACCTGATTTTGTTGTTTTGGGTGAACCCACCGATTTGACTGTATTTAGAGGTCAACGAGGAAGAATGGAAATAAAAATGACTACTTCCGGAAAATCTGCACATGGAGCACATAACCAAAAAGGTGTAAATGCTGTTTATAAAATGTCTAAAATTATTAACGAAATTGAAAAGTTAGATTCTAAACTTCCTATAAAATCGCCTTTGGGAAAAGGATCTATCACTGTTTCAAATATTAGGAGTGAAGCACCTTCTATGTGTTCGGTTCCTGATAAATGTCAAATCCATATTGATAGAAGAATGACTGTTGGTGAAAATGAAGAGACTGTTATTAATGAATTAAATGAGATTGCAAAAGCAGTTAATGTTGAAGCAGATGTTTTTGTGCCCATCTATGAAGGAAAAGGATGGACAGGATTAAATTTTACTAATAAAGCATATTTTCCGACATGGTATTTTGAAGAAGAACATGATATCGTAAAATCAGGTTTAGAAGCAGCTTCTATAGCTTTAGACAGAGAAGCTAAAAGTAGTTTCTGGAGTTTTTCAACAAATGGAGTATCTGTTGCGGGGATGAAGGGAATTCCGACAATAGGATTTGCTCCGGGTGATGAAAGTTTAGCTCATTCATCAAAAGAATTTATTGTACTCGAAGATTTATATAAAGCAGTAGTGTTTTATACATTATTCCCATTTATTTTAACAAAAAACTTAGCCAAATAGAGGAGAAAACATGGTAACGAATTTAAAAGGAAAACACTTTTTAACATGTGATACATGGACAAAACAAGAATTAGATACAGTTTTTGAAACTTCGTTCGATTTGAAGAAAAAATTTGCAAGGGAAGAACCGACTGTTTTATTACCAAATAAAACTTTATTTATGATATTTTTTGAACAATCTACTCGCACGCGTAATAGTATGGAAGCCGGAATGACTCAATTAGGCGGACATGCTCATGATTTAACTGCAGACAAAATGCAAATTTCACACGGTGAAGCACCAAAAGATACAGCTATAATATTATCTAGGATGGGGCATGGAATTGCTTCTAGAAACTGTTTTTACGGTATTGGAAATAAGTATTTAAATGAAATGGCATTACATTCAAAACGCCCTATTATGTCATTACAAGATGATGTTTACCATCCGTTTCAGGGGTTAGCTGATTTAATGACTGTTTTTGAACACTTTGGTAAAGACCCAAAAGGTTTAAAGGTTACTGTTTCATGGGCTTATGCCGATACTCATTCCAAACCGTTATCCGTACCTCAAACACAAATATTATTATTCCCAAGATACGGAATTGATGTAACTGTAGCTCATCCCAAAGAATTTCCGTTATCTAAAAACATTGTTGAAAAAGCAAAGCAAAATGCTGAAAAAGCTGGAAGTAAACTTTCATTTACAAACGATATGGATGAAGCTTTTGAAGGAGCACATATTGTAATTCCAAAAAATTGGGGTGGATTTGGTTATTATGATGAAGATTTTTATTTACAAAACGAAACAGAATGCAAGAAAGAAATGAAATCTAATTTAGAAAAATATCATGATTGGATTTGTGACGAAAGAAGAATAAAGTTAGCTGATAAAAACGTAAAACTAATGCATGCTTTACCTGCAGATAGAGGTCATGAAGTTACAGATGAAATTTTAGACAATCCTGATATTTCCATCGTCTTTGATGAAGCTGAAAACAGATTACACACTGCAAAAGCTATAATGTCTTTAACTATGTAATATTATGCATTATTTTTATTCATGCACTAATTGCTTAGAAAAATTTTCTTCTGAATATATAGAAAATAATGATATCTACTTATGTCCTACGTGCGGAGCATTGCCCCAAAATGCTCCGCTTATGGGCGTTCTTGAAGTAAATTATGATTTTGAATATTTAAATAAAAATTATTCTTTAAACAAACTGTCAAGTTTATTAACCTCAAATTTTGAATCAATTCCTTTTTTATTTCCACTAAATTATAAAAATGGCGTTTTACAAGAAATTACTGAAAGTCAAAAAGAGTTGATTAGACTAACACCTTGTTTTGGAAAAATTGAATATAAAAACAATAATTTACTGTTTTTAGATGATTCCAGAAATCCAACATTCTCGTATAAAGATAGAGCATCTGTTTTAGTAGCAATAAAATCAATTCAATTAAAAAAGGAAAGTATAATCTGTGCTTCAACCGGTAATGCCGGTTCTTCCATTGCAGGTATATGTTCTCGTTTAGGATTAAAATCCATCATCTTCGTTCCAGAAAAAATCCCAATACCAAAAAAATTACAAATTGAGATGTATGGGGCAGATTTAATTAAAGTTAACGGAGATTACGATTATGCATTTGATTTAAGTTTACTTTTTACTAAAAAGCTTGGAATGTATAATCGAAATACTGCATATAACCCATTAACTATTGAAGGTAAAAAAACAGCAGCATATGATATTTATAATAAATATAAAAACGAAGGTTTACCGAATAAGATAATTATTCCTGCCGGTGACGGAGTAATTTTAGGTGGAATTTTCAAAGGTTTTAAAGATTTGTTGAATTTAAGACTTATTGAACAATTGCCCGAGCTTATAGTTACTCAACCGACAAACGGTAGTTCAATAATCGATTACCTTGAAACCGGTATTTTTAATTACAAGAATTCTGAAACTATTGCAGATAGTTTAAGTGCAGGTGCACCAAGAAACCTTTATTTGGCATATAGATCCATTAAAGAATCATCAGGTATAGGAATTAGAATTGATGATGATGTTACTTTATATTATCAAAGAGTATTAAGTAGTAAATATGGAATTTTAGTAGAACCAGCAGCTGCAATTACGCTTGCGGCTTACGACAAATTGTTGGAGACTAATTATATATCAAAAAATGATAAAGTGTTATTATTATTTACAGGAAACGGATTAAAAGATACAAAATCTTTTGAACGTTATGCTAATAAAGATAAAATATTTAATGAATCCGATATTTTAGAACATTTCGGATTGCAAAAATGAAAAACAATATTGATTGTATAATATTAGCAGCAGGTTTATCTAGCAGGATGTTAGCTTTTAAACCGCTTTTGTTATACAATAATATTACTTTTTTAGAAAATATTATCAATAAAGTTATAACCTATGTAGATAAAATTATTGTTGTTACCGGATTTAATTCAATTAATATAGAACAAATTATTAAAAGCAAATATGATGGTAAACAAGTCTATACTGTTTATAACAAAAACTATAACTCTTCAATGTATTATTCTTTATTAAAGGGGATTGAACAAATAACAAATAACAATTTTGCTCTTTACCATTTTATTGATCAACCAACAATTCCTGCAGATTTTTATCCGGCATTTTTATCCCAAATTGATAAAAATGACTACATCATTCAGCCAACATTTAATAATAAAAAAGGACATCCGTTATTATTTAGTTTCAATTTTTGTAAACATTTATTAATTTCAGATGTTAATTCTAATTTAAAAATAGAAATGCAAAAATTTGAAAATCTAAAGAAATACTGGAATTGTGAATTTAAAGAAATACTAAAAGACTATGATACACTAGAAGATTATAAGGTAATAGAGGAAAATAATAATGGATATAATAAAAAAAATAAATGAATTAAAAGAGTTAAAAAAGAATTTTTGTGTTGCAACCATCGTTAAAACCTCTGGTTCAACTCCCGGTAAGGTTGGTTTTAAATACATCACAACTGAAGACGGGATCTCCTACGGAACAATAGGAGGCGGTGAAATTGAAGTAAGAGTATTCAAAGAGTGCAAAAAGAGAATAAACGATAAAAAATCAGATTTTAAAGAATATATACTTACAGATAAACCGATTGAACAAGTTGGGGATTCCGAAGTAATTCCCATGATGTGTTCAGGTAAAGTTTGGATATTTTATGAAGTATTTTGTTCGGAACATACTGTGTATATTTTTGGCGGAGGACATGTTGGGAAAGAATTGACTTATTTCTTAAAACCCCTTAACTTTAATACAATTTTAATTGACAATAGAAAAGAAATAGCAAATTATGAATACAATAATTTTGCTGACGAAGTGATATTAAGCGAATATGAAATTTTTACAAAGGAATACAACTTTAAGGAAAACTCGTTTTATGTAATTTTAACTCACGGACATAGTTTTGATTATGTTGTTGCAAAAAATATAATTTTTCGAGAATTAAAAAGCAAATATATTGGTGTTATAGCCAGTCAGATTAAAGCTTCGAGACTTAAAGAGATGTTAAAAGAAGAACTGGGTAATAAACCGGAGATTGATAAAATTAACTCTCCGATTGGATTAAACATAGGAGGAGAAACAGCTTCCGAAATAGCATTATCAATTGCAGCTCAAATGCAATCTTTCATTTTTAATAATTTCGATTAAGGATATAATATGGGTATAAACAGAAGCGAAATAAGAGTTGATGCCGTTGAAAAACTTAACGGTGAAGCCAAATATATAAGAGATGAGAAAATAGATAACTTACTATTTGGAACAACAATCCGAAGTACTATTTCTCACGGAATTATTAAGTCAATAACATTTGATAAAAGTATTAACTGGAATGAATTTACTATTGTTGACTATAATGATATTCCTTTTAATCATGTTGCATTTTTAGAATTTGATATGCCTTTTTTGGTTGAAAAAAAAACCAAGTATTTAGGTGAACCTATTTTATTAATTGCTCATAAAGATAAAGAAATTCTTAAATCATTAGCTAATTTTATTTATATCGAATATGAAGAACTTCCTTCTGCATTTGATTTAAGGCAATCTGAAAACTCCAATACAAATATTTATAACAACAATAATATTATTAAAGAAATTAATATTAAAAAAGGAAGTATTTCAAAAGCAAAAGAGAACTCTGATAAAATAATTAAATTTAATACGGAAACCGGATTTCAGGAACATCTTTATCTTGAACCTCAAGGAATTGTTGCAATACCAGATGAAAATAAAATTATAATTAAAGGATCAATGCAATGTCCCTATTATATTAAAAATGCATTAGAAAAAATGTTCGATAATAAGTATCATATTACAATTATTCAATCTACAACAGGTGGAGCATTTGGCGGTAAAGAAGATTTCCCT
>DAINPX010000146.1:0-7513 GCA_036743235.1 Melioribacteraceae bacterium | reverse complement strand
TGCAATCATTAATAATAATATAACAAAAGGTAAAACCATAAGTGTTGAAGGTAATATGTTATGGTGGGCATTGTTACTAACATGGGCAACGGTATCGATAACAGCATTTTCTGAACCTAAAACAACACTTACATTAAATAATGCAAACAATAATATGAATAATTTTCTAAACATCTTTCTTTCTCGTTAAAATAATTTGAATGTATATGAACTAACTGATTTTAGTATAAAATCCGTTGAAGATGCAGTAATATTTAAAAATGGACTTGGATAAATACCTAACCAAATAATAAATATTCCTAAAATACTTAATACAAATATTTCCTTTTTCGTTAAATCTGTCAATGAATTAAGTTTTTCATTTTTTACTGTACCAAAAACTATTCTCTGGTACATCCACAATAAGTAAACTGCAGCAAATATTACTCCTGTAGTAGCAAATACGGTAAACCAAATATTATTTAAGACAGTTGATTTATAAGAACCAATTAAAATTAGAAATTCGCCTATAAATCCATTTAATCCTGGTAATCCTATAGAAGAAAGAGAAATAAACAATAAAAAGGCTGAATAAATTGGTATAATTTTTGCAATACCTCCATAATAAGAGATTTCTCTGTTATGAGTTCTATCATATATCATACCTACCATCAAAAATAATGCACCGGTAGATAAGCCATGATTAATCATTTGAATAATTGCACCCTGAATTGATTCATTTGTCATGGCAAAAATACCTAAAACAACAAAACCTAAATGAGAAACCGAAGAATATGCTACAAGTTTTTTCATATCTGTTTGAACCATTGCAACCAAAGCACCGTAAACAATACCAATTACTGCTAATACAGATATAAATCCTGAAAAATAAACCGAAGATTGTGGAAACAAAGGTAAATTAAATCTTAATAAACCATAAGTTCCCATTTTAAGCAAAACCCCAGCCAAAATTACCGAACCGGATGTTGGAGCTTGAACGTGGGCGTCAGGCAACCAAGTGTGAACCGGAAATAACGGAACTTTAATAGCAAAACTTACAAAAAATGCCAAAAACATATATTTTTGAATTTCCAACGGAATTTTCGGTGCAAGGTTAAATAAACTTTCAATATCAGTTGTAAAGAAACCGGTTGTACTTTTAGCATAAACACCAAGCCAAATTATAGCAACAAGCATTACAAGGCTACCAGCCATCGTATAAATGAAAAATTTTATTGAAGCGTAAATTCTTTCTTTTCCCCCCCATATACCAATAATAAAATACATTGGTATAAGCATTACTTCCCAAAAGATATAAAATAAAAATAAATCTAAAGAAATAAATACGCCTATCATTCCAACTTCTAAAAAAAGCATAAAAAATGTAAACATTTTAACTTTATGTTTAATACTTTCCCAAGAAGCATAAAGTGTTAAAGGAGTTAAAAATGTTGTAAGTAAAACAAGAATTAATGATAAACCATCAATCCCGACTTTATAACTTAAATTGATACTACTTACCCAATTAACTTGATGAATAAATTGGAAACCGGGCTTAAGAACATTAAAATTAAAATAAATAATTAACGAAATAACAAAAGTTAAAAATGAAACAAGCAAGCCAATAGATTTTATTGCTTTTGTTTGTTCATTCTTAAAAAATAGTATTATTATACTTCCTAAAATCGGAATTAATAGCAAATATGTAAGCAAAAAGTTATTTTCCATAAGTTATATTTTAATAATTATCCAAAATAGTACCGCAGATATTCCTAAAAGCATTAAGATTGCATAAAATTGTGTAAGTCCGTTTTGAAGTTTTCTTGTTAGCGAAGAAGTCGAATCAACAAGTGATGCTGCACTGTTAACAAATCCATCTATAATTTTATTATCGGTAAACTTCCATAATACTTTTTCAGAAATATTTTTAATAGGTTTAACAATAATAAATTCATAAAATTCATCAATTCGGTATTTATCCAATAACAATTGATATAACGAGTTAAATGATTTTGAAATATTTTCGGCAATCGAACGGTTTTTAGTATAAACATGGTACGCAAAATACATTGATGATAAAGCCAAAATTACAGATGTAACCATTAATATTATTTCTTCTAAATGAGAATGCGAACCATAATGCAATACTCTTAAATTAGCATTTTCAAATATGGGATGAAGCCAAACTTCAAACTTATTTCCTCCGTTACCGGAAAACAAAGCAGGAATACCGATATAGCCACCTAACACTGATAATATGGCTAATACTATCAAAGGAATAGTCATTACATTAGGTGACTCGTGCGGATGTACATGAGATTTATCAAATCTTTCTTTACCAAAAAAAGTTAATGAAACCAAACGAACCATATAAAAGGCAGTTAACATTGCGGTTAATACTCCTATTACCCAAAACAGCATTCCGCCGTTGCTATAAGCATTCCATAATATTTCATCTTTACTAAAAAAACCTGATAACCCGGGAACACCTGCTATTGCAAAGGTTGCAATTAAAAAGGTAATATACGTTTTTGGCATATATTTTTTTAAGCCTCCGTAATGCTGAATATCTTGTTTTTCATGCATTGCATGAATTATGGAACCGGCTCCTAAAAATAATAATGCTTTAAAGAATGCATGTGTCATAACATGAAATATTCCCGAAGAAAAAGCACCGACTCCTAAAGCTAAAAACATATAACCTAATTGACTTACGGTACTATAAGCCAAAACTTTTTTAATATCATTTTGAACAAGTCCCACAGTTGCAGCAAAAAACGCAGTAGCTAAACCAACAATTGCAATAATTAGCATAACCGTTGGCGCAGATACAAAAATTATTGAACTCCTGGCTACCATATAAACTCCGGCGGTAACCATTGTAGCGGCATGAATTAAAGCAGATACGGGAGTTGGACCTGCCATTGCATCAGGAAGCCAAACAAATAATGGAATTTGGGCAGATTTCCCTGTTGCTCCGATAAATAAAAACAAAGCTATTAATGTAAATACTATATCTCCAACCGGATAGTTAGGTACTTTTGAGAAAACTTCGGCAAAATTTAAGGAATCAAAAGTTTGATAAATTAAAAACATCCCCAGTAAAAAACCGAAATCCCCTATTCTATTTACAATAAAAGCCTTTTTAGCAGCTTCAGCAACCGTTCCTTTTTCAAACTTTCTATCATACCAAAAACCAATTAAAAGATATGAGCACAATCCAACGCCTTCCCATCCTAAAAATAATACAAGGAAATTATCACCAAGAATAAGATTCATCATTGCAAAGATAAATAGATTTAGATATGCAAAAAACCTCCAAAATCCTTTATCACCGTGCATATAACCTATAGAATATACATGTATTAAAAAACCAACACCGGTAACAACCAAAGCCATTACCAAAGAAAGCTGATCCACTAAATATGCAAATTTAATATTTAAGTTCGCAACATTTAACCAAGTAAAAAGCGATACTACATTTGAACGACTTTCTACCGGTAAGGATAATGTTTCTATAAAAGCACCCAAAGAAATTAAAAATGCAATTCCTACGGTACTGCTTCCTATTATCCCAATTATTTTTTCGTTTTTTATTTTAGAACCAAAAAGTCCGTTAATTAAAAACCCTAATAATGGTAATAAAACGGTTAAGTAAATTAAGTTTATCATTAATTTTTACCACTTAAATAAATTAATTTCATCAATATTTACGGTTAGTTTGTTACGAAAGACCATAATTATTATAGCCAAACCTATAGCAGCCTCTGCAGCTGCAACAGACATAACAAAAAAAACGAATACTTGTCCAATTGCATTTCCCAAGTATGAAGAGAAAGTAACCAGCGTTAAATTTGCAGAATTTAGCATTAGCTCGATACACATAAAAACAACAATGGCGTTACGTCTAATTATTACACCAATAGTTCCTGCAATAAACATTAACGCACTTAAAATTAGGTAATATTCAATAGGTATATTCATAACTACTCAAATTTCTTTTTTGCCAATACAATTGCACCAATGGTAGCAGATAAAAGCAAAAACCCTGCAACCAAAAATGGTAAAACATACTCTGTGTACAATAAATTACCAATAGTCCCAATCTTCCCTATTTCAACACTTTTTAATTTATCAGGAGTAATATTATGAGAAGGAACTTGGTAAAAAATAATATAAACTATTTGCACAAAAATTAAAGCAGCAATAATTACACCAAATGTTTTTATTTTTCTCTTATTATTTGCTGAACTGGGTTCATTATGTTGGTTTAATAACATAATAACAAATAAAAACAATACCATTATTGCACCGGCATATACTATAATTTGAACAACAGCAATAAATTGAGCATTCAAAAGTAAATATAAACCGGCAAGAGCAAAAAAGTTTAATATTAAAAAAACTGCACTCATTATCGCGTTTTTTCGTGTAACTACCATTATAGTAGAAATTACCGCGATAAGAGAAAAAACAACAAATATTATTAATTCAATATTCATTTTTATGGTGTATTCCTATAAATCATTCTTGGATAAGGGATAGTTTCGCGAATATGTTCGAGACCGCAAATCCAAGCTACAGTTCTTTCAATACCAAGTCCAAAGCCGGAATGAGGAACAGAACCAAATCTGCGTAAATCTAAATACCACTCAAAATATTCTTGTGGTAAATTATGTTCTTTAATTCTACTTAATAGTAAATCTAAATCATCTTCTCTTTGGCTACCACCAATAATTTCTCCATATCCTTCAGGTGCCAAAACATCTACTGCTAAAGCAACTTTATCATTATTAGGATCTCTTTTCATGTAAAATGCTTTTACTTCAGAAGGATATCTGTGTACCATAACCGGTCTATCAAATTTGCTTGAAATAGTTGTTTCATCAGGAGCACCAAAGTCGTTACCCCATTCAAATTCTTGACCGTTTTTCTTTAATATTTCAACTGCTTCGTCATAAGAAATGCGCGGAAACGGACGTTTAACTTTTTCAAGATTTTCAATATTTCTCTCTAAAACAATTAGATCATCCATTCTATCAGTCAAAACACAAGTAACAATGTATTCTAAAAATTCTTCTGCCAAATCCATATTATCATTTAAATCATTAAATGCTACTTCCGGTTCAACCATCCAAAATTCAGTTAGATGCCTTCTTGTTTTTGATTTTTCAGCTCTAAAAGTAGGACCGAACGTATATACTTTTCCTAACGCCATTGCGCTTGCTTCAGCATAAAGCTGTCCAGATTGGGTTAAGTATGCTTTACCTAAGTCAAAATATGGTGTTTCAAAAAGAGTAGAAGTTCCTTCGCAAGCATTAGGGGTAATAATTGGACTATCAACCAATGTGAAGCCTTTATTATCAAAAAAATCGCGAATTGCTTTTATTATTCTATGACGAATTCTTAAAATAGATGCTTGACGTTTGGATCTTAACCATAAATGTCTATGATCCATCAAAAATTCCGGACCGTGTTCTTTTGGTGTTATAGGATATTCACTTGCTATGGAAATTATTTTTAGGTCAGTAACATCTAATTCATAACCACCCACCGATCTTGGTTCGGCTTTTACTTTACCGGTAATAATTAGGGAGGATTCTTGTGTTAAAGTATCGGCAAGTTCAAATATTTCAGGGGTTACATTTCCCTTAAACACTATACACTGAGCCAACCCAGTACCATCTCGTAATATTAAAAATTTTACTTTTCCGCTTGAACGTTTGTTATACAACCACCCTTGTAATGTAACTTCTTGACCAACAAACTTACTTAACTCATTAATATAATATTTTGAACTCATAATTTTTCACTATTTTATTTTAAATAACAAATATAAACACAATATATAATAAAAAAAATATAAATCTAACTATAAGATTATTTAATTAATAGCATTTTCTTAGAAATTAATTTTCCATTGTTATTTGTTGTAACAATATAAACACCTGATGAACATGGTTTATTATGGTTGTTAAAACCATCCCAAACAAATTTATTAATTCCGATATTACTAATACCGCTAAACAAATTTCTAACTTTATTACCTAATATATCGTAAATTATTATGTCAATTTTTGAAACAGCATCGGAATAAAACTCTATATTTGTAAAGTAGCTAAAAGGATTTGGATAATTGCTAATTGTTACGCCATAATCCAAATTAATATCATCGTATAATTTATTGTTTAGTTCTATGGGTAAAAATCCAAATTTTAACTTAAAAGTTCCACTTTCGGGAATTTTTTTCAAAGTTCCTATTTCATTGTTAAAAGTAAAAGCAAACTTAATAATTTTATTAGTTTCTAAATTAGGCAATTCAATTTCGTAAACTTTATCTCCTTTGTTTTGCATTGGTAATTTATAACATTCATCATCCAAACAATACTCGAAGATAACATTGCTTATATTATTATAATCTAATAATTTAGATAATTTGTATTTATCATTTTCCTTATGTAAAACCGGATAATTAACAGCATAATAAGCATCTAACAATCCATACCCAATATTATTATCAGGATTTTTAACATTTTTGCTTGATTCAAGAATAATATTTCTAATTTGCTTATTGTTTAAAAAACTATATTTCGAAAGTAATAAACCTGCAACTCCGGCAACAATAGGAGCAGCCGAAGACGTACCTGATGCATATCGATAGGCATTTGAATATGCATCACATCCTAAAACTCCTACTCCCATAGCAGTTACTTCAGGTTTAATTCTTCCATCATATGTAGGACCCCGGGAACTAAATGAAGCAATAATATTTTCAGAATTTACTGCTCCGACTGAAATAATATTAAATCCGTCAGCAGGTGCAGTAATATAACGCCATTCATAATTTCCTTCATTTCCTGCAGATGTTATTGTAACAACTCCCTTGTTAAAGGCTATTTCGGCGGCTTTAGTACAAATTGCAGTTTTTCCGTTCATATCAGAATACTTATAGGAAAAATTATCCAATTCATTATATCCTAAAGACGAAGTAACAATATCCACACCTAAATTTTCCATCCATTGTAAAGCAGCAGCGTAATTATCTTCTTCAATAGTATTTTCTGACCTAATATCTTCAGTTTTTGCTAAAATAAAACTACTATTAAAAGAAGAACCGATTAACGAGCCTTCTTTGTAACCACTTAGTATAGATAAACAGTATGTTCCATGACTACTTTGCTGCGGATCATCACCACTTTGATTTGCAGTATTATTATCATTAAAAACAAAGTCCTTTTCACTAATAACATTTATACTTTTTAGTGCATCATGGTTTTTCCATTCAAAGCCGGAATCCAAAACACCAATAAGTACTCCCCTACCGGTAATATTTAAATCGTGAACTTTTGGTATATTTGAGAGTTCATTCTGAGTTAAGGATGCACCATAATCTCGAAGATATGAAGATTTAAGGTTTATTTTGGGAATTTCTGTAAATTTTGAATAATCTGATTTTTTATAAACAATTGTTTTAACAGGTTCAATTTTTTCAATAAAAGAAAATTCTTTTAGTATAGATAACTGTTCGTCTGAA
>DAINPX010000145.1:0-7561 GCA_036743235.1 Melioribacteraceae bacterium | reverse complement strand
GCAGGGAATCATTTACTTGTAAATAGGGCTTATCAACTTCAATATTATTCGGAAAATACTTCAATTCGTTTTTTGCATTTCTATCCGTAGGAATAGCTGAGCAACAATTTAAACTAACAATCATAATTACCAATACGGATAGAAAGCAAAAACGTTTTAACATTACTTACCCCATAGAAACTATTAAATTAACTTCATCTTGTAAAACCGACTTAATAACATTCCCCTCAACTACTACACCTTCTCCTTTAATTTCTTTTACCAACCCGGATACATTGTTTTCGTTAATAAAAGTAAGGTTAATTTTTTTACCCATGAATTTTCTTTTAACTTTAAATGTTTTCCAATTATTTGGTACACATGGGTCAATAACAAGACCTTCATTTGTTGTCCTTACACCAAGCAACCAATCAACTATAACTTTTTGGAACCATGATGCGCTTCCGGTGTACCATGTCCAACCTGCCATACCGTAATTAGGTGAATCCGGACCATCAATATTTCCCGGTGTAACATACGGTTCTGCAACATATTTATCGGGTTCCATTCCGCTATATATAGGGCATAAACGTTTAAATGCCTCGTAAGTAAATTCATTATCTTTTAATTTTGCAAATGCCCAAATAGACCAAGTTGCCGCATGTGTATATACGCCTGCATTTTCTCTTCTTCCGGGTGCATATCGCGATAAATATCCAATATATTTATCCGGTTTGGAATATCCCGGATATAATAACAATGGACCATTCCCCTTAAATAAAATATCTTTTACCGATTGCATTGCTATTTCAACTTTGTCTTTTGGTGCTATATCACTCATTACTGCCCAAATTTGAGGATTGAGGAAAATTTTACCGTCTTCGTTTTCATCACTTCCAAATTTTTCACCGCTATCTTTTGTACCTCTATAATACCACTTACCGTCCCAAGCGTATTTATCAAAAGCTTCTTTTAATTCTTTTGCCTTTTTAGTAAAATATTCACTATCTTGTTTTTTATTAAATCTTTCGGCAATATCTGCAAAATTTGTAAGTACGTAATAAAAGAATTCCGCAAGCCAAACAGATTCTCCTTTCATCTCTAATCCAACCGCACTTAAACCGTCATTCCAATCACCTGCACCAATTAAAGGTAATCCTCTATCGCTAAATCTGCTTAACACTTTTTCAATAGCTTTATAGCAATGTTCGTATAAACTTCCGCTCTTTTCACTTCTATAAAAAGGTTCAACATCATTTAATATTTCTATATTTCCTGTTTCATTAATGTAATGCATTAAAACAAAAGGTAACCATAATAAATCATCGGTCATTTTGGTTTCAAGACCAACTTCCGCAATAGGATGCCACCAATGTAAAACAGCACCATCCTCAAATTGGTGACGAGCATGAAGTTTTATTTGATTTTCCGTTAACTTTGGTTCAATAGGCAAATATACTAAACTATCCTGAAGTTGATCTCTAAAACCAAACGCTCCACTTTGCTGGTAGTATGCTGTTCTACCCCAAAGTCGTCCCGATATTGCTTGATATCTAAACCAATAATTAACAGATATGTTCATTGCTTCATCAGGTGTTTCAATATATAAATCCCCCAACAATGTTTCCCAAGTAGCTTTTACTTCATCCAGTAATTTTTTATTTACGTTCGGTTCTTTTAATTTGTTTAAACTTTTGTTAATTTCATTTTTGTTTTCTTTTAAACCTATATAAAACGATACATCTTCGCTTTTATCTTTGGGTATTTCAAGGTTAACTTTTATTGTACCGATAGAATCGTTAAATTTTCCTAATTTACCTTGTAATTTGCCTTCTTTTAAGGCTTCGGGGTAATTAAGTGATCCATAATTTCCAATAAATGCTTCTTTATCTCCTTCATATTCGGCAATAGGCTTAGATGAGGAAAGGAAACCTAAATACTCGTATTGTATATTCCAATGTCCTCTATCACCCAATGGTATATCCCATAAACGTTTTGATGCAACTAAAGAATTTAATTCCTTGTCAAAATCGGTTTCTAAAAATGTTTTATGAAACTCTCTGTGGTAATCGTTTGATGAACCTAAAACCCACTCAAAATATGTATAAATTGATAAATCCAAATCTTCGTTAGATTTGTTTTCAATATTAAAATCCCATATTTCCAGAGTTTCGTTAAACGGAACGAATACATTACAAATTATTTTTATGCCTTTATATTCGGTAGTAAAAGTTGCATATCCCAACCCGTATCTGCATTCAAAAAAATCGAACTCGGTTTTTACCGGTTGCCATAAAGGTGAAAAAACTTCACCGGTTTTATTATTACGAAAATAAAAATACTTTCCCCAATCATCTTTAATTAAATCTTGATGCCAACGTGTAATTCTATTAAATTCGCTATGTTCGTTCCAGCTAAAACCGCCTCCCGTTTGCGAAATTATCAAACCATAAGAACCGTTTGAAATTACATTTACCCAAGGTTTAGGAGTTTTAGGCGTTTTAATAACAAACTCTTTTCCATCGTTTTCAAAATAGCCGTATTTTGTTTCAAATTGTTTCATTTTTCTCTTCTGTATTAATTATTTTAATTATTGTTATTTTAGCAAGAACTACCTTCAATTAACTTAACCGGAAATTTAATATGCTGCGGTTTAATATTTTCTTCGCTTCTTATTCTATTTAACATTAAATTTGCAGCATTAACACCAATTTCATAGATAGGGACTTGAATTGTAGTTAGTCGAGGTGTTAAATACTCTGACATAAAAATTCCGTCAAATCCCGCAATTCCAATTTCCGAAGGTATTTTTACACCTGATTTACGTGCTGCATTGTAGCAACCGATAGCCATCATATCGTTAGCTGCAAAAATCACTTCGGGTCTATTTATCAATCCATTAATTCTATTAAAACCTTCTACACCGCTTTCAATTGTAAAAGCACCTTCAACAATCCAATTCTTGTTAATTTTTAAGTTATATTTTTTTAAGGCATCGGAATAACCTCTTAATCGCTCATCGGCATCCGCATTATCTTTTGCACCTTTTATATGAGCAATTTTTTTATACCCTTTTTTAATTAAGTATTCCGTCATTGCAAAAGCTCCGGCATAATTATCTACATTTATGCTATCGGTATTTGTTAAATCTTTTTTTCCGTTTATAATTACAAACGGAACAGTACTTTTTTTAACTAAATCTTTTATATTATCGCCAATTGCAGGTGCCATCATAATAATACCGCCAACCAGCCCCGTACTCATAAAGTCAACAATTGCTTCTACAGTAGTCCTTTTACTGTGCGAACTTGTTACCATTGTATAAAAACCTTCGTTAAAGCATCTTTGCTCAACTCCTTTTATTACCTCGGTAAAAAATTCGTCAAATATATCGGGCAGCACCAAGCCTATTATATTAGATTTTTGTTTCACAAAGTTTCTAGCCAAAATATTTGGATTATAATTTAATTCGTCGGCAATCGATTTGATTAGTTTACGAGTTTCGGGTCTAACTTTTTCATCGTTATTTAACGCCCTACTTACGGTTGCAATTGAAACTTTTGCCTTTTTTGCTATTTCTTTTATTGTAGCTGCCATAAAATATTAAAAAAAATTGTTAATGTAAACGTTTTCATTGATATTTAACTTAAACATTTTTAAATTATTTGTCAAGTTTTTAAAATTTTATTTTTTATTTTTTTTCACTTTTTAGCGGAGAAAACCGATGAAAACACTTAATAAGGTCTTTTGCTTGGTTACTATTGTAATTTTCAGCCTATTACCACAATTTTTATGGGGGCAGCAAAAAATCATCTTGGATGATTTTAACAACATAAATGGTTGGAAAATAAACGCTTCGGATCTTGTTAGCGTTATACCAAGTTTGGCTGAAGGAAAAGACGGTTCTGCCGTTAAAATAGAGTATAACTTTAAAAGCGGTAGCGGTTACGGAGGAATTCAAAAAGAATTTAAACTAAAACTGCCCAAAAATTATATCTTTTCTTTTGATATTAAAGCAGATAGCCCCGATAATACTTTGGAGTTTAAGCTTATAGATAAGTCAGGCGATAATGTTTGGTGGGTAAACTTGCGAAATTTTTCCTTCCCTAAAAATTGGACAAAACTCAGCTTTAAAAAAAGAAATATAATAAAAGCTTGGGGACCTTTAAACCTTGATAAACCTATTGAAATTGATAAAATAGAAATAATTGTTACTTCTATTAACGGCGGTAATGGAGCTGTTTATATCGATAACTTATCTTTAGAAGAAAAAGATGTACCCGATACCAACCCACAACAACCGATTTTTTCGGCTTCTTCATTTAGTAACAACAATAAAGCCGAATTTGCCGGCGATGGCAACTTAAACACTTATTGGCAAAGTGAAGGCACAGATAACCAATATTTTCAATTAAATTTTAACAAAACAATTGAATTAGGCGGCTTAAAATTAAATTGGGATTTAAATAATTTCCCTAAAGCTTATAAAGTATTAATTAGTGATGATAAAATTAACTGGGATACTGTTTATTCAATTTCGTTAGCAAAAGGAGGCATTGCTTTTATTCCCCTTAAAGATTGCGAAACATCACATATTAGGTTTGAATTTTGCAACTCAAATTCCCTAAATTTTTATAAACTTAACGAGGTTGAAGTTTTACCTGTTGAGTTTAGCGATAGCCAAAACAGAATGTTTGAAAAAATATCACTAAACTATCCTCGCGGTTATTACCCTAAGTATTTTTCCCCCGAAAAATCTTATTTTACGGTTTCCGGAGTTCCTAATGACACAAAAGAAGCATTAATTAACGAAGAAGGACAAGTTGAAGTTGATAAACAAAGTTTTTCTATTGCCCCAATGTTGTACATTAACAATAAACTAATTACCTGGAATGATGTTAAATTATCTCAAGAATTAGAATCCGACTACCTTCCTATTCCTATTGTAACTTGGAAATCGGATGATTTTTTATTACAAATTAAGTTGTTTTCAAGCGGAGCAGATGAAAAATCTAATTTAAATATAAAATATACTTTATTTAACAACTCCAATAAAAACTTAGAGGGGAAACTATTTTTAACTTTTATTCCTTTTCAAGTTAACCCAAGTTATCAGTTTTTAAATACCACAGGAGGAGTTTCAAAAATTGAAAGTATTAGTTTAGAAAATAATATTATCAAGATTGATAATAAAACTATTTATGTTTATCCCAATAATTTTAATTTTGGTGTTACAAATTTTGATAACGGATTTATTGCAGAATATTTGGCAAAGGGCGAATTACCTAATTCAAAAACTATAACCGATAAACAAAAATTAGCTTCGGCAGCCCTTTCCTTTGATGTTTCTATACCGCAAAATAAAGATACCGTTATTTATGTTACAGTTCCGTACCATGCAAATCCAACCATTTTTGCGGGAGATACAAACTACAATATATTTTACTCTAATTTATTTAATCAAGTAAAAATGGGTTGGGAGAGATTACTAAACTTTACCACCTTTAAACTACCCGAAAGCGGAGATAAATTAATAAACACTTTACGTTCGACAATTGCTTATATACTAATTAACAAAGATAAACACGGTTTTCAACCCGGTTCCCGCTCTTACGAACGCTCGTGGATAAGAGACGGTTCAATGACATCTTCAACAATGCTTAAATTCGGATTAACCGACGAAGTAAAAGATTTTATTACTTGGTATGCAAAATACCAATTTCCAAACGGTAAAGTGCCTTGCGTAGTAGATTATAGAGGTGCTGATCCTGTGCCGGAAAATGACAGTCACGGACAGTTTATTTTTGCTGCTTATCAATATTTTTTGTTTACAAAAGATACTTTGTTCTTAAAAAATATTTACCCACAAATAGTTAAAACTGTCGATTATATTCAATTGTTGGTAAACGAACGTTCTACAAAAGAATATAAAACCAATCCCGAATTAAAACCCTTTTACGGCTTAGTTCCCGAGTCAATTAGCCACGAGGGGTATTCCGATAAACCGATGCACTCGTATTGGGATAATTTTTTTACTATTAAAGGATTAAAAGACGCCGTTGAAATAGCCAAAATATTAAATAATAATAACGATATAAAACGATTTACAAAACTTCGCGATTCATTTAAGGAAAATTTATATAACTCAATAAAACTGAGTACAACTTTACATAAAATAAACTATTTACCGGGATGTGTTGAAAAAGGAGATTTTGATGCTACCTCCACTACGGTTGCATTATATCCCTGCAACGAAAGACCTTACTTGCCAAAAGAATTATTGTTTAATACATTTGATAAATACTTTGAATTTTTTAAAGATAGACGAGACAATACAAAATACGATTGGCAGAATTACACACCGTACGAATTGCGTAATGCGGGTGCATTTTTATACTTGGATCAACCCGAAAGAACACACGATTTATTAGATTATTTCTTTAAAGATCAAAGACCGAACGGTTGGAATCACTGGGCAGAAGTTGTTTGGAAAGATCCTAAATTGCCACGTTTTATTGGTGATATGCCTCATACTTGGGTAGGAAGCGATTATTTAACGGTTGCACGCTCTATGTTTGTTTATGAAAACGAATCGGCTAATTCGTTGGTAATTGGTGCCGGTTTATATAAAGATTGGCTTAATAACCCAAGCGGAATTTCTATTAATAACTTAAAAACTTATTACGGAAATTTGTCATATTCAATAAAAAAACATAATAACACTTACGGAATTAATCTTGAAGGTAATATAAAAGTTCCAACAGGCGGTATTGTAATTAAAAACTTATTAAAAGGAATTAAACCAAAATCAGTAACTATTAACAATAAAAGTATAAAAACTTTTAACGAAGAAGATATAATAATAAATACATTTCCGGCAACGCTTTTAGTTGAGTATTGATTTTAATTAATTAATATAAGATTAGCTTTTTACTATTCAGATAAAAAGCTAATTTTTTAATTAAATTAAACCCCGAGGTTGTCAGACTACTTACAATATGCATAATATAGGCAGTAATTTTTTATAGTTTTTTGGGGCTATATTTATTAATATTTTTGTTGCAGCCCCATTTAACAAATTATTTTTGATATAATAGCTTGTGAGTTAACAACTTATTTTTATATTTTATGACCGCGAAATAAATACCTGAAGTTAGATTTTCGGCTACCCACTGTATAGAATGAGTTCCCGAATCTTGATAATCATTTAAAATTACATCCACTTCTTTTCCCAGTATATCATAAATTGTGATGTTAATAAAATCTGATTCTGGAATTGAGTATTTAATTATAGTATGTCCATTAAATGGATTTGGGTAATTAGTTAAAGTCGTATTTGCTGTTTGTTTTTTATCTTCTTCTACATCAACAAAAAAACCATAAATCTTCCCATCAATTTTACACCCGTCTAATACAACCAACCCAATATCGTATTCTCTATATATTAGTCCAATATTTTTCATTAAATAACGAGTTTCAATAGCGTAAACAGAGTCACTTATATTATAACCTATTCCATATACTTTAACCCAGTCCATTCTCCCCCAATTAGATACACCCGGACCTTCAGTCTTTAAAAATA
>DAINPX010000144.1:0-7626 GCA_036743235.1 Melioribacteraceae bacterium | reverse complement strand
TGAAAACGGCTACTTGGAAAAAGTAGAAGATTTTGAGCATAACGGAGAGATTGTTTATGCAAGCCGTTTAGGTTATAGAATTACCGGCAAATTTATTCGTACATATTTCGGTCGTGTATTTGAAAACCCCGATGCAGTATTTAATAATGAGATGTTGCAACCGGAAACCCAAGATATTGAATGTTTTGTTGACGGTGTAAATAACATTGTTGAAGCACAAAAACGAGTTGCAGAACAATATTTTAAAGACGGAAGTTACGAGGCAGCTGCACCGCAATTAAAAGTATTGCTTAATATTATGGCTAACGGTACTTATGAAGGCAAAACTATTGATGACCCTGAATTAAGAAATATGTTCACTTACGAGTATCTTGTTTCTTCGGATTGGTATCATGATAGATTGTTAAATAAGCAATTAAACGATATTGCATTAACTCAAAAAAATATTAAATATTTAACAGGTATTTTGGAAAAATCGGCAAACCTGAGTGATGATGCAAAAAGAGAAATTAATGAAAAAATTCATGTTTTGGAAGAAAAGCTAAAATACTATAAATCCGCCGCCTATTTGAAAAACCTTGAAGGTTACATCGGTTTAGACGCAATTTAATTTTAAGTATTTTTGATAAATTAGCCTCCGTTTCTAAATATTTAGGACGGAGGTTTTTTTTGCTTAAGTTATAATTTTGTAATTGTTTTTCAAATTATAAATTATCATTATTAATAACTTATTTGGAAATAATTAATTAAATTTGTAAATTGAAAAAAAATAAATATTATACACTATGAAAAGATTAATAATTTTTGTAATTCTATTTCTTGTTACAAGCTTAAATGCTCAAAAAAATCAATCAAATTTTAAACAGCTTGCAACAGACCATATGAAAGCAGGACGATATGGTGAAGCAATTGAGTTGTTAAATAAATATATAACGGCAAATCCAAGAAAGGCAGACGGATATAACTTACGAGGTTTATGTTTTGAAAAACGAAATCAGTTTGAATTTGCACTATTGGATTTTAGAAGAGCATCGAAATTAGAACCAAACAATAAAGAAATTCAGACCAATTTACAAAGAATTATTAATACGTGGTATCCTTTGTTAAAGAAGAAAATAATAGGATATCAACGTGAAATTGCAATAGATGCAAATAAAGCTACAAACTATTTGGAAATAGGTAAATGTTATAGAAATATGGAAGAATGGAGTGAAGCAGAAAAGTGGTACGATGAATACTTAAAAAGAGATAACAATGCTTCGCCCGATGAAATTATTAGATTTGTTGAAATATTAATATATACAAAAAATTTGGCAAAAGCAGAAAAATGGTTAAAGTTGTATGTTGAAAGATACCCCGAAGATTGGAGATTATGGAGTAGATACGGTTATATTTTGTTATGGACGGGAAAAAATAAACCGGCCGAAAAAGCATTTGAAACCGCATTAAGTTTTAAACCATTTTTTCAGGAAGCTTTAGACGGTTTAGACCAAGCTCGGCGTCAACCGTATGTAACAAAAGAAGACCCTAAATCTTTTGAACAACCCGAATACCCGATTGATAGATTAAGTCGTCAACTAAGGCAAAATCCAAAAGATATTGATGTACGCTTTAAATTAGTTGATGAACTTATAAAAGCAAAAAGAATTGAAGAAGCATATCAAAATCTGCTTTATTTAGAGATGAATGCACAAGATGACCCCAGATTTGCCGAAAAAATGGAATATGTAATAAATTACCGAGATACAAATTATAAAAGCAATATTGAAAAATTGACAGACAGAGTTAGTAAAAATCCAAAAGATAAATCAGCTATTAAAGACCTTGTGCAGAATTACGAATATTTACAAGATTATGAAAGTGCTATTGCCGTATTGGATAATTATTTTGTTGAAGTACCCGATGAAAATGATAAAGATTTAAAGTTTCAATATGCAAAGTTGAAGGCATGGAATAATAATTTTGACGATGCGATTATTACAATGGAAGATTTAATTACAAAAGATCCCGAAAATAAAGATTACCAACTTTTAACAGCTCAGTTATATGTATGGACGGGAAGAAATTATGATGTTGCCGAAGGATATTTAACAAAAGTATTAGCAAAAGAACCTGAAAATGTTCAGGCACTTATCTCTCTCGGTTCGTTAAAAATGAATCAAAAAGATTTTGATGCTGCCACATCTTATGCCGATAAAGCTAAACAGATTTCTCCGGAAGACCCATTTTTGGCAAGGTTGTATAACGATATTGAATTACATAAAGAAAGAGCCGAACAAGAGCGATTATATTTAATTTTGGAAGAAGGTAGAAAACATGTAATGGATGAAGATTGCAGTGGAGCATTGCAGTATTACCAGGAATATTTGGATGCTGCCGGACCTAACGACCAAGTTAAAAAAGAGATGGGGGATGTTTATTTTTGTGCCAAAGATTACTCAAGTGCATTAAATATTTATGATGACTTAATTAACTCCAACGGTTACGATTATGATGTGGCAATGCAGCGTGCAAAAGTTCTTTTTGCCATGGGTGATTCGTTAAATGCACTCGAAGGATTTAAAATGGTAGTAAAAGAAGATCCGGAAGATTTTGAAGCGAACTTATATTTAGGTGATGCTTATGCCAAAGTGGGTGCATTCGATTCTGCTAGAACCGTTTATGATTCGTTGCGCGCTAAAGATTTAGATTCTACTCAAATAGCATTATTGGATATGCGTAAAAGTTGGGTTTCACGCGGTAGTTTTGGCAGTTGGTTTGAATCATTTCCTGCTGCAATAGGGTTGGCTCCATCGGCGGCATTTTATTCTGATAATTTAGGTTTTAAACTGTTTAAATACGGGGCACGTATGGAATTTGCAACGGCAAGTTTCTTTTCGTTAGGGGTTTCGTTTGTACAAAATAAAGTACAGTCCGATATTTCGTCTCGTGCATTTAATGTGTTTAAAGGGCACTTGTACGCTCGTTTATCTGAGCGTATCAATGTTGGTGCCGGTTATGGTACTATTAACTCGTACGGATTGGCAAGTAATAAAGAAACGGATGCTTATATTACATATGAAATAAAAGATAGAATAAATTTAACCGGAACTTATCTTAAAACCGATGCATCTTTATTGCTCTATTCATCTAATTTAGTTGATGTAAGATTTAATGCCGATCATTATAGATTAAATGCCGATTATAAGCATCCGAACGGTATTTTAATAAACGGATATTTCCAATATATAAAAGTATATCAAAACGACCCGGATTACGGTAACAACGAAGGGAATGATTTGCAGGTTAGAGTAGGTAAGTATTTTGAAAAAGATTTAAAAGCCGGTTATGAATATTTTTACTCTAATTATAGATATACAACCGCCATTTATTACTCTCCCAATAGTTTTTCTTCACATGCTTTATGGGGTGAATTATTATTAGATAAAGATAAAGATTATGATTTTTATGTTGGCGGCAAATTAGGTTATGTACCTACAAGCGATTTTGTTATTTTGGAAGGAAATGCTACAGCTGAATATAGACCGATGGATAAAATGATTATTCAAGGCAAATTAACGTTGGGAAGCTCTTCACGAGATGATTCTTCTTATAAATATGTATCAGGCTTTTTATCGGCATATTGGGCAATATATTAGGACTAAATAATTATAAGAATTTTTCGATAATATAAATAAAAAGAAAAATGATAGAATTAAAAATACCTATTTCAACGGCAGTAATGCTAATAAGTGAAAGGATGAAATTGGAGTTTGCTTTACGAAAAAAAGCAAAACTTTATCATCCGGAAGCTACTTTGCATAGTTTAAGTTATAAAGAGCTTTTGCATTTGGCAGAAGCCTCTGCGGTTGATTTGGTTTTCTTTTTGCCTGCAGGAATTCATTACGAAAATAATAATTTGGCTTATATTCTTTGTAAAGCTATGAGACAACTTTCATCAGTATTTAATTGTAGTGATTTTAGTGATTATACTATAGAACGAGCTAATAAATTAATACGACCTGCTCAAAAACTTTTTCAAAATTCCGAAAAAGATAAATCTTTTTTATATAATTAAAATATCTTATCAATTTAGATATTTACTAATATTTAATATTTTAACTTACTAATTAACTTAGTTATTAAGTTAGTTGTGGGTTAGTTATATTAATATTACACATATTTAACAAAACTAACAAAGTCCCTTTCTTGAATAAGTGATTAAAAAGTTTTATCTTTAAAGTTTATATAAAATAAATTTAGAGGCTTAAATGTTTAAAATAGAAGATTTTGATATAAAATTAGATACCGAAATTTTGGGAAGGCAATTTGTATATTGTGAAGAAGCCGAGTCATCTAATACAGTTTTATTAACTTATCCCGAGTACGATAAAGAAGGGATGGTTTTTTTAGTAGAAAATCAAACAAAAGGGAAAGGAAGAGTAGGAAGAACTTGGGAAACATTACCCGACCAAAACTTAACGTTTTCGGTTTTGCTTAAAGATACATTTATTGGAGAAAAACCAAATTTAATTACATTAGCTACAGGTGTTGCGGTTGCACAATCAATTGAAAATTTGTTTCAATTAAATGTGGAATTAAAGTGGCCTAACGATATATTAATTGACGGTAAAAAGATTTGCGGAATATTATGCGAATCAATTTCCAATAATAATAAAATTACTAAAATTGTTATTGGTATAGGTATTAATGTTAATCAAACCAATTTTGCTTCAAGTTATTTAATACAACCTACAAGCGTTAAAAAAGAGACTAAAAGAACTGCTTCTCGCGAAAGATTATTAAGCGAAGTATTAAATAATTTAGAATACACACTAGATCTGCTTTCGGTAGATTATAAAAAAGTTTTGGAAGCCTGGCGAGAAAGATGTAAGATGATTGGTGAAAAGGTTAAAATTATTGATAAAAAAAGCGAAACTTACGGCATTTTTGAAGATATTGACAATGACGGACAATTATTATTAAAGCAAAATGACGAAATTAAAGTGATTTCGTATGGCGATGTAAGTTTAAGATAATTTTATGGCTTTTACTAATAAACTTGTTTATTTAGATACTGCTGCAACAACACAACCTCATCCTAAAGTTGTTGAAGTTATGCTTAAGTATCTTACCGAAAATTATGGTAATCCTTCTTCGGTGCATAAATTTGGCAGTACGGTTAGAAATGCTATTGAAGAAGCAAGAGAGTTAATTGCTAACGAAATAAATGCGGATGCGGGTGAAATATACTTTACCGGCGGGGGCACCGAATCCGATAATTTTACTATTCGTGGTTTGGCTCTTGAATCTTCTTTTAATTCCAAAAAATATGATATTGTTTCTTCTTTATTAGAACATCATGCTGTTTTAGATTCTATTTCATTTCTTGAAAAATTTGGATTTAACTTTATAAAAGTACCTATAAATTATGATGGAAATATTGATAATAACACGTATAGAGGTCTTTTAAATAATAATACTTTATTAGTTTCTTTTATGCACGTTAATAACGAAATTGGGGTTATTAACGATATAACCAAACTTAACGAAATTGCAAAAGAAAAAGGAATATATACTCATTCCGATTGCGTGCAAAGTTTTGGTAAATATAAAATTGACGTTAAAAAGATGAACTTGGATTTATTTTGTGCAAATGCTCATAAAATTAACGGTCCAAAAGGGATTGGTTTTGCTTATATTAAAAGCGGTACACCCATTAAACCTTTAATAGTTGGCGGTAGCCAAGAAAGAAACAGAAGAGGTGGAACCGAAAATGTTGCAGGAATATTAGGGCTTGCCGAAGCAATTAAAATATTTTCAGAAAATAGAGAATACTATTTTTTACATGTTTCTAATATTAAAAAGCATTTTGTAAATTTGTTGTCCGGTTTAGAGGGTATCTTTATAAATGGTGGAGAGAATACTTCTCCGTATATTTTAAGTATTTCCTTAAACCCCGAAATGTATAAAACCGATACGGAATCTATTTTAGTATTTTTAGATATTAACGGTATTGCCGCTTCTTCTGGAAGTGCTTGTATGAGCGGATCTGTAAAACCTTCGCATGTAATAACTGCGTTAGGTAAAGGAGATGAATATGCCAAAGGAACAATTCGGTTTTCGTTTGATTATAATACTACAATAACCGATATTGATTATACGGTAGAAATTTTAAGTAAACTTTTAAAACAGATAAAAAGAAAATAATATGAATACAAAAGCAGGTTATGTTACAATAATTGGTAATCCAAACGCGGGAAAATCAACTTTACTTAATGCTTTTTTAGGTCAAAAGTTGTCCATTACATCTCCTAAACCTCAAACTACTCGAAAAAGAATTTTGGGTATATTAACGGAAGAAAATTATCAGGTTGTATTTTTAGATACACCGGGAATACTAAAACCGAATTATTTGTTGCAAGATAAAATGTTGGAAATAATAAATTTATCTATTTACGATGCCGATGTTTTATTATATTTGTTGGATCTAAATGACGATGCGAAAGGCGAAAAACTATTTTCGACAGAAACATTTTTAAAATCCCTAAAATTAAAAGATACCAAACGTATTTTGGCTATCAACAAAATTGATTTGGCAAATCAAGAAATAGTAAACAAAGTAATTGAAGAAAATAAAAGTTCTAATTTGTTTGATGAAATAATTCCCATTAGTGCCACTTATAATACAAATATTAATACGTTAAAAGAAAAAATTATAGATTTATTACCCGAAGGACAAAAATTTTACCCTGATGACCAAGTATCTAACGAAAATACGCGTTTTTTTGTAAGCGAAATTATTCGTGAAAAAATATTTCTTTTATATAGAGATGAAATACCTTATAGCAGTGAAGTAGTTGTTGAAGAGTACAAAGAAAGAGAAAATAGTAAAGATTATATTTCGGCAGTTATTTTACTTGAAAGAGGAACTCAAAAATCTATTGTTATTGGAAAGAGGGGAGAAGCTATCAAAAAACTTAGTACTGAAGCAAGAAAAGAGATAGAAGAATTTGTGGGTAAGGAAGTATTTTTGGAACTTAGGGTTAAAGAAAAATCAAACTGGAGAAAAGATCCCAAAGCGTTAAAGTCGTTAGGATATTACAATCATAATGATGAATAATATGGTTTTTAAGGGCAATAAATATTCCGGAGAATATGCATTATTATTAGTTACTATTTTTTGGGGGGCTACATTTGTAATAGTAAAAAGTGCATTAAAAGATACTTCGCCAATGCTTTTTATCGGTTTTCGTTTTCTTTTAGCCACAGTATTATTTCTCCCTTTTATTTTTTTTAAAATTAAACATATCAATAAAAAAATAATTATACCGGGTATTATTTTAGGGTTATTACTGTTTCTATCTTTTTCTTTACAAACTATCGGTTTACAATATACTTCGGCAACTAAATCGGGTTTTCTTACAGGTACTCTTGTAGTACTTATTCCTTTTTTTCAATTTATTATTAAAAAGAAATCGCCAAGTAAAGGGGCGCTAATAGGAACTATACTTGTTTTTATAGGTATTTTTATCTTATCGGGTAGTGGAAAACCTATCGATGAATTATTAACCGAATTAGGCAGTAACTTTAATTTGGTGATATGCTTACATTGTTATGTGCTATACTTTTTGCCATTCATGTTGT
>DAINPX010000143.1:0-7626 GCA_036743235.1 Melioribacteraceae bacterium | reverse complement strand
CTCTAAAAAAAGAAATTGAAAAATGCGAAGTAAGGTGTGCAAACTGTCATAGAAAAAAGACTTCAAAAGAGCGTTCTTGGTTTAAAGAATTAGAAAAAAAAGAGTAACAATTTCGAATACTTACGGGGCATTAGCTTAGTGGCAAAGCTGTAGACTTTTAATCTACTGACTAGGGTTCGATTCCCTGATGCCCCACAAATAAAGCAAATAGTTGGACGGCAATAAGTCCGAAATTAACAAGTGGTTTATATAGCCCTCGTTTGGGTACGGTTACAACTATTGCGGTAGCACCAAGTAATACCAATTATATTTATGCGGGTACGGATGACAGTTATATTTGGGTAAGTAAAAATAACGGAGCCAACTGGACGAAAATATCAAGCGGATTACCTACCCGTTGGGTTACAAGAGTTGTAGTAGATCCCAACAACCCAAATACGGTTTATGCTACATTTTCGGGTTTAAGGTGGAAAGATCCCGAATCGCATGTGTATAAAAGTACAAATGCGGGTGAAACTTGGATAAATATATCATCAAATTTACCGGATGCACCTGTTAATGCTTTTGCTGTTTATACTGCAAATACAAATGTTCTTTGTTTAGGTAACGATATAGGAATGTTTATTAGCTACAACAAAGGAGAAACATGGGAAGTATTAGGAAACGGTTTACCTGTTGTGCCTATAAACGATATGAAGATAGATCCGGAAACAAACAACCTTGTAATTGGTACGCACGGAAGGGGAATGTATAAAATAAATTTAGCAACGGTTTTAAGTGATGTGGATGATAATTATAGCATGCAACCGGAAATGTTTAAATTAAGCCAAAATTATCCAAATCCTTTTAACCCCGAAACCTCGATTGAGTTTTATATTCCGAAAGAAGGAAAAGTAAAGATTGAAGTTTTTAATTCAATAGGCGAATTGGTTTACGAGTTAACAAATAAGAATTATACCGAAGGAAATTACAAATTAAACTTTAATGCAAAAAATATTAGCAGCGGTGTATATTATTACCAAATGACTTATAACAATAAATATTCAAAGACTAATAAAATGGTAGTAATAAAATAAATTAGCGGAATAGAAATTTATTGCCACTAGCAAAAGTTAGTGGCAATTGAATAAACATTAGAATTTACCAAATAACAATTCTTTCATTTGCGGGCTTAAACATTTTATCTCCTTCTTTAATTTCAAATGTTTCGTAAAACATCGGTAAATTAGAAAGGGGATTGTTTACTCGTGCTTTTGCAGGGCTATGAACATCCGTTTTTATTAATAATTTTAAAAACTCATCTCTATCGTTAGATTTCCATACTTGTGCCCAACTTAAAAAGAATCTTTGTTTTGGCGTAAATCCGTCTAATTTTATATCTTGGTTAAATTCCGGTGAATTTTTAAAAGCCTCATACGAAATTGTTAAACCGCCTAAATCGGCAATATTTTCTCCTAAAGTTAACTCACCGTTAATAGTTAATGTATCTATTATAACAGTTTTATTAAATTGGTCAATAAGTTTTACGGTTCTTTCGTTAAACATTTCTTCATCTGCTTTTGTCCACCAATCTCTCATATTTCCGTCAAAATCGTATTGACGACCCTGGTCATCAAAGCCGTGTGTAATCTCGTGACCTATTACTGCACCAATTGCACCGTAATTAACGGCATCATCGGCTTTATAATCAAAAAACGGGGGTTGTAAAATAGCAGCGGGAAAAACAACTTCATTTAAAACAGGGTGATAATAAGCATTGACTGTTTGAGGTAATATTTCCCATTCGCTTTTATCAACTTTTTTGCCTATTTTATTTAAGTCATCGCGTGAATTAAAATAAGATGCTTCTACTACATTTTGATAATATGAAAGATTGCTAAAATTTAAGTCGTCAAAATTTTTCCATTTATCGGGATAACCGATTTTATAGTTAAATGCTTTAAGTTTTTTTAATGCTTTAACTTTTGTTTCGGGTGTCATCCAAGTTAAATTATTTAAACGTATTTCCATTGCTTTTAATAAGTTTTTGACAACCGTTTCTGCTTTTTCTTTTGCAATTTTAGGGAAATACTTATCCACATATACTTGACCTAAAATCTCCCCTACTTGATTATTTGCAACGCCCAAAACTCTTTTCCACCTTGGTTGTAAAACTTGTGCACCATATAAATATTTGCTATAAAACTCAAATTTTTCGTTTACAAACGCACTGCTAAGATATGATGCCGAAGAACGGAGTAAATTCCATTTTAAATAGTTTTTTAAAGTATTAATTTCAGTGGATTTTAATATTTCAGAAAGCTTAGTAAAAAATTTAACTTGTCCTACATTAATTTCGTCAGTTTTTGAAACTCCGCATTCTTTTAAAAATAATTTCCAATCAAAATTAGCTGAGATTTTGTTTAATTCGTCAGCGGTCATTTTATTATAATTAGCTTGTGGGTCTCGTAATTCAACATTGGTAAATGAAACTTCTGCTAATTTTTTTTCAAAGTTAAAAATGCTTTCCGAAATATTTTCGGCTTCGGCTTCCTTTATATCAATTAACATAAACATGTTTTTAACATGTTTTTTATATAAATCCTGAGCTTCTTTTGTATCGGGGTCATCGGCAACGTAATAATCCCGCTCCGGTAAACCTAAACCGCCTTGTGAAAGCCCTATAATTACCCAATCGCTGTTTTTTTGGTCTTGTTCACTTCCAAAACTAAATAACGGAGCAGAAATATATAAATGAGAAAAAGCTGTTTCTTTAACAAAATCGGTTAAATTTTTAATTTTATCTATTCTTTGCAAATAGGGTAAAATAGGCTTATATCCTTCTTTTTCAATTTTTGTAGTATCCATGCCGGAACTAAAAAGAATTGCAAGTTTTGTAAAGTTTTTACTGTTTTCCAATTTACCGTTAAGTATGTCATCAACAATTGCTTTTACAAGTAGATTATTTTCTTCTAATAATACATCAAAAGCCCCCCAACTGCTATGATCTGCGGGAATAGGGTTTTCTTTAAGCCAATTACCAATAGCAAATTGATAAAAATCGTCCCCCGGTTTTACCGAATAATCAAAATTTTTGGGATTTATGCTCGATCCTTCGTTAATTTTGTTCTGTTTTTCTTTTGCCATAATACACATACTAAATAATAAAACAATTAAAGTGAATTTTTTCATAAAAATACCCGTTTTAAGTTAAAAGATATTAAATTTAGACGGTTTAATTAGAAAAAAGTTAATTCTAAACTTAATAAATTAATTATAATATTAGTATTTTAAAAAGTTTAATATTAATATTTGTGGAAATATATATGAACTGTAAAAATCTATTATTATTAATAGTTATTGGTATTTTCTCTTTTATCTCTTGCACAAAAGAAGTGCAAACCAAAAATGAAAAGCAAAAGACAAAGATTGCTTTGGTTATTCACGGGGGTGCAGGAGAAATTACACCCGGAATGTTTTCCAAAGAAAAAGAAGAACAATATATAGCTAAATTAAATGAAGCACTAAACTCCGGATACAAAATATTAAACGAAGGAGGAAGTAGTTTAGATGCAGTAGAAAAAGTAATTAGAATTATGGAAGATTCTCCATTATTTAATGCCGGAAGAGGGGCAGTAACAAATAATAAGGGAGAATATGAATTGGATGCAGCCATAATGGATGGAAGAACATTAAATTGCGGTGCTGTTACCGGAGTTTCGCATATTCAAAATCCGATAACTTTGGCTCGTTTGGTTATGGATAACTCGGAACATGTGTTCTTTTGGGGAAAAGGAGCCGAAGATTTTGCAGTTAAACAAGGTTTAAAGCTTGTAGATTCGGTTTATTTTTTTAATGATGAAAAACGAGAAGAATATAATAAACAAAAGCTTTTAGAAGAACAACAAAAAAACAAAAAGAAAAAGAATTATAAAAGAAGAGCATTTAACAATACACCGGAAGAAAATTTAACAAAATTTGGAACAGTCGGTTGTGTGGCTTTAGATAAAGACGGAAACTTGGCTGCCGGCACATCAACCGGAGGTAGGCAAGGGAAAATGACAGGTAGAATAGGTGATTCGCCAATAATTGGGGCAGGTACCTATGCAAATAACTATACATGCGCTGTCTCTTGTACCGGACACGGGGAGTACTTTATAAGAAATGTTGTTGCTTATGATGTATCTTCACTCGTCGAATACAAAGGGATGTCTCTTAACAGTGCTGTAAACCTTGTTGTTAAAGAAAAGCTAAAAGAAACCGGTGGTTTGGGCGGTTTAATTGCCGTTGATAGATTTGGAAATATTGTAATGAATTTTAATACTACCGGAATGTTTAGGGGTTATGTTACCGATAACGGAAAACCTGTAGTTAAATTGTATGCGGATTAATGTGGCATTATTATTGTTAATTAATTAATAAACGGAGAAATAATGAATAAAAAAATATATATATTCTGTCTTGTTATGATAAGCTTTACTTTAAATGCTCAAAATGATACAACTTTGTACTTAAAAAATCCTAATTATCAACAAGAACTTAGTTTATACGAAGCTTATAAAACCAAACAAGCCGATATAATAATGTTTGGCAACTCGATAACCCACGGTGCAAATTGGAATGAGTTGTTAGACAGAAAAAATGTTGTTGAAAGGGGTATATCCAGCGATGGTTTAGATGGGTATATTGCTCGCTTACCTTACATTATTTCGTTAAAACCGAAATTTGTTTTTATTATGGGAGGTATTAATGATATTTATAATTGGACTCCGGTTGAAAAAATATTTGAAAAATATGTAAGATTAATAAGCGAACTTAAAAAGAATAATATTAAACCGGTAATTCAATCTACTCTTTTTGCTGGAAATAAATGGAAATCGTATTCGGATAGGAATAAAGAAGTAATAAGACTTAACAAGATGCTTTCCGATTATGCCAAAAAGAACTTAATTGAATTTGTAGATCTAAATAAAAAACTTTCGGCTAAAAACATTTTAATTGCAGAATATACCTATGACGGATTGCATTTAAATGGTAAAGGATATGCTATTTGGGCAATTGAAGTAGATAAAATATTAAAAAAATACAGCTTTTAATTTAACTAGGAGAAAAAAATAGATGAAATCAGGAAATAAGATTATTGACGGGCTTTGGTTAACGTTGTTGGTAACGGGATTTTTATTCTTACTTAACCTTATTCCGGAAGATACTAAAGTGTTCGGGCTACAACTTAAACCCGTCGATATCGTTTCGGATTTGAAGCAAGATGACGAGTTTGATTATAGCGATTATAAATTTCAGGATGAACAGAAAGAAACCGATACAAACAATAAATTATTAAATCAATATTCGTTTCAAAAACAAGAACTAAACCAAGCGTCTTTTTTTTACTTTGGTGAAAGTGAAAATAATGTATCAATGGAAGATATAACACGTAAAGTAAGAATTACCGGCAACACCGCTCAATTAAAGTTCTTTTTTGATGCATTAAAACAAACCGGTAGTAGCAAAATACGAGTAGCACATTTTGGAGATAGTGGTATAGAAGGTGATTTAATTACTGCTCAGTTACGCGAAAAATTACAGAATGCTTACGGTGGAAAAGGAGTTGGATTTTTATCAATTACATCTCAAGACGTAAAATTTAGAACGACTACAAAAATGGATTTTTCAAACAACTGGGAAACCGCTTCCGTTTTTTCTTCCAATCCTAAAAAATATCCTTTAGGTGTTAACGGTGAAGTATTTATTCCTAAACCGAATAGTTATGTTGAATATACAGCAACACCAAGAAAATTTAAAAATATAAAAACATTTAATACTGCAAGATTATTTTATAGCGATTCCGATAACAGCCAAGTTAGTGTTTCTTTTGACGGCGGTTCTAAAGAAATCGTAAATCTTTCGCCTTCTTCAAATGTAAAAGAATTGGTTTTTGATTCCAAAAAGAGTGTTAAAAAGGTTCGTTTGGAGTTTCCTAATACCAAAAAAGGATATTTTTACGGAGTTAGTTTAGAAGAAGGGAACGGAGTGTATGTAGATAATTTTCCGTTACGCGGCAACTCGGGTTCTTCTATTAAAGATATTCCTGTTGAAAAATTGAAAGATTTTAATAAATTGATGAATTATAAATTAATTATTCTTCAATTTGGTTTAAATGTTGCAAGTCAAAGACAACGCGATTTTAATTGGTACGAAAAAGAGATGGCAAGCGTAATTAGTCATTTAAAATCTGCATTCCCAAATACCAGTATTTTATTGATTAGCGTTAGCGATAAAAGTGTTAAAAAAGGATCTAACTTTGTTACCGACCCGGGCGTTATCAGTTTATTAAAAGCTCAACAATCTATTGCCGAAAGTAATGGTATTGCTTTTTGGAATTTGTTTGAAGCAATGGGTGGACCAAACAGCATGCCAAAATGGGTTGATAGTAATCCTCCTAAGGCATTTAAAGATTATACACATTTTAATTTAGACGGTGCTGCCGATATTGCAGAATTATTGGGCGATGCTTTATTGGAAGCCGCAAAAAAATAAATTGTTGATAATAATCCTCCTTGTATATGGCAAGGGGGATTATTTTTAATCACTTTGTTCTTATTATTTAAAACAACTAATTTATATAACTAAATTTATCCACGGATATTTATGGATTCTTCGTTTTTACAACGTTTATTTGAAACATTAAAATATCATGCCGATTCACCAATGATATTTAATAGTGGATTCTTTTTATTTTTCTTTTTATTTACAATCTTTTTCTATCAGTTTTTTTATAACCTAAAAAGAGCTAAATTCCTCTTTTTAACAGTTCTTTCAATCTATTTTTATTATAAAAGCAGCGGTTTTTACTTCTTTCTAATTGTAGTTAGTTCATTCATAGATTATGGTGCAGGGTTATGGATGGAAAGATTGGAAAAAACTTGGGAAAGAAAAGCATTAATGGTAGTTAGCGTAATAAGTAATTTTGCAATATTGGGATATTTTAAATACACAAACTTCTTTTTTGATACGTTAAACGCGCTGCATTTATCCAAATTTCAACCGGTGGATATTTTCTTACCTGTAGGTATTTCATTTTTTACTTTCCAATCTTTAAGTTATACTATTGATGTTTATAGAAGAGAACTTAAAGCCGAAAGAAACTTTTTGGATTTCCTTTTCTTTGTTTCTTTTTTCCCGCAGCTTGTTGCAGGTCCTATTGTACGTGCAGCTGACTTTTTACCACAGTTGCGTAAACCTACAATTGTTACTAAAGAAGATGTAGGAAAGGCAGTATTTTTAATTGCAACGGGCTTATTTAAAAAAGCTGTAATTGCCGATTATATAAGTATTAACTTTGTTGATAGAATATTTGAATGGCCCACCAGATATACGGGTGTTGAAAACTTATTAGGACTATATGGTTATGCTTTGCAAATTTATTGTGATTTTTCCGGATATAGCGATATGGCTATAGGTTTGGCTTTGTTACTTGGGTTTAAATTAAGAATTAACTTTGATAGCCCTTATCAATCTTCCAGCATTACCGAATTTTGGAGACGCTGGCATATTTCTCTTTCTTCATGGCTGAAGGATTATCTATATATTACCTTAGGAGGAAATAGAAAAGGGAAAGTACGCCAATATGTTAACTTAATGATTACA
>DAINPX010000142.1:0-7636 GCA_036743235.1 Melioribacteraceae bacterium | reverse complement strand
AAACAATAATAAAAGAAAGTGAGAGTAATTTAGGATTGCTTTTTGCAGCTAATGGAGGAATTTTTGCCATCCGTAAAAATTTGTTTGAGCAAATACCTATTAAAAAGGCAGTTACCGATGATCTCTTTATTTCATTAAGCGTAATTAGTAAGGGGTATAAGTTTATTTATGCAAAAGATGCGAAAGCCATTGAGTCCGTAGGAAAAGATGTTGCAACGGAATTTAAAAGAAAAGTTCGTTTTTCGGCAACAAATTTTCAGACAATGACTTTATCGGCTATTGGCATTTTTAAACAAGGTTTTTTAATAAGTTATGCTTTTATTTCACATAAAATAAGCCGTTGGTTTTTACCATTTAATTTAATTTTGTTGTATATACTTAATTTAGCTTTATTTGGAAAAAATACTTTAATAAATAATTTGTTTTATTTACAAACATTATTTTATTTATTGGCATTATTGGGCTATTTCGGTTCAAAAATAAAAGTGAAATTTTTTCTATTCTCTTTACCATATTTTTTTGTAGTAGCAAATATTGCGGTTATTAAAGGATTTTTTAAATTTATTAATAAAAAACATTCGGTAATTTGGGAATCTACCAAAAGGTAAATTATGTATGATTTTATTATTATCGGTGCAGGAATAGTAGGCTTGGCAACAGGAATGCTTATAAAAGAGAAATTTCCAACAGCTTCTTTGTTAATATTGGAAAAAGAAGATAATATTGCCAAACATCAAACAGGTAATAATAGTGGTGTAATACACTCGGGAATTTACTATAAACCGAATAGTTTAAAAGCAAAAAATTGTTTGGAAGGTTATAAATTACTATTAGAATTTTGCAATAACAATAATATTAAATACGAAATTTGCGGTAAATTAATTATTGCCGTTAATAAAAAGGAAGAAGTTAGATTATTAGAGTTGTATAAACGAGGAATTGAAAACGGTTTGGAAGGGCTAAAAATATTAAATTCGGATGAGATAAAAAAATACGAGCCGTTTGCCAAAGGTATAAGAGGGCTTTATGTTCCTCAAACCGGTATAATTGATTATAAAGAAGTATCGGAAGCTTATAAAAAAAGTATCTTAAATAATAAGGGTGAAATTCTCTTTAATCAAAAAGTAATTAATATCTTTCAGGAAAATGGAATTGTTACGGTAAAAACTTTAAACCAAACAAATACATGCAAACAATTAATTACATGTTGCGGGTTATATAGTGACGAAATAGCAAAACTAACCGAATTTAATGTTGATTTTAGAATTATACCTTTTAGAGGAGAGTATTATTCGTTAAAAAGTGAAGCATGCAAAAAGATTAATAATTTAATATATCCTGTTCCTAATCCTAATTTTCCATTTTTAGGAGTACATTTTACCAGAAAATTAAACGGTGGATGCGAAGCGGGACCAAATGCGGTTTTATCATTTAAAAAAGAAGGTTACAAAAAAACGGACTTTAATTTTATTGATACTTTTAATATTTTTGCATGGAAAGGATTTAGAAAAGTGTTGTTTAAAAACCTACTTATGGGTTTTGCCGAGTTTTATAGGTCGTTTAACAAATTTGCATTTACAAAAGCATTAAAAAAACTTGTACCCGGAATACAAATTTCTGACCTTATTAACGGAGGAAGCGGTGTTAGAGCACAGGCATGCTCGGATAACGGAATTTTGATAGACGACTTTTATATTATTAAGTCCAAAAGCATAATTCATGTTTGTAATGCACCCTCACCGGCTGCAACCGCCTCTTTGGCAATTGCAAGACATATTATTGAAAAATTGTGAAATTATTTTGGAATAAAATTGAATAAAAAGTTAGAAAAAGCATTATTATTAATTGTTGATTTTGTGGCAATAAATTTAACGTTGCTATTTTTCTTATCTTATCGGTCAGAAAACTCAGTTTGGTTTTTACTTTCAAGTTACGAGTTTTTATTTTTATCTTTAACGGTTTATATATACTGGTTTGTTTTGTTTTTCTTTATAGGTATGTATCAATCGTGGTTTGCTACTTCCCGATTAGATGAATTATCCAAATTATTTAAGGTTACATTAATAGGTATATTTATACTATTCTTTTTAATATTATACGACGATTTTGTAAATAATATTTCGTCCTCCAATAGATTTTTAATATTTATTTATTGGGGTATATTGTTAACACTTTCCGGTAGCGGTAGGCTTTTTGTAAGAAGTTTTCAAAGACGTTTATTAATAAACGGCGTAGGAAGAAGAAATGCCGTTTTTATCGGTTTTAATAATAAAGCACATGAAGTTCATGAAGTTATAAAAAAGCATAGGGCTTTAGGTTTGGATATTGTCGGTTATCTGGCAGTTGATGAGGCTAATTTAAATAAGGAATACAAAGGGGTAAAAGTAATTGGAACTATAAAAAACTTTACTGAATGTGTTAAAGAAAACAACTTAAAAGAAGCAATAATCTGCCTTGATAAACGCATGGAAGATGTTGTAATTGAGTTGCTTAATAAAAGCATGGAAAATGATGTAAACTTAAAAATTGTACCCGATTTATACGAAATAATTAGCGGGCAGGCAAGAACGGCTCAAATATACGGATTTCCGCTTATTAACATTATGCCTCAATTAATGCCTGAGTGGGAAATGAAAATGAAGAGAGTGATTGATTATTCTTTTGGTGTATTGATATTTTTATTAACATTACCAATAACGGTTTTAACAGCCTTGGCAATTAAGTTGGAAAGTAGAGGACCTATTTTTTACAAACAAGAACGATCTGGTTTAAATGGGAAACCTTTTAAGGTATATAAGTTTAGAAGTATGGTACAAGATGCCGAAAAAAATACAGGTCCCGTTTGGTCTGTTAAAGATGATCCGCGAATTACTAAGGTAGGTAGATTTATTAGAAAAGTAAGAATAGATGAAATTCCCCAAATAATTAATATATTGCGTGGTGAAATGAGTTTGGTGGGTCCTAGACCCGAAAGACCGTTTTTTGTTGAACAGCTTTCTCAAGAAATTCCTTTGTATAAAAGAAGATTGGCAGTTAGGCCCGGTTTAACAGGATGGGCTCAAGTAAAACATAAATATGATGAATCGGTTGAAGATGTTAAAATGAAATTAAAATATGACTTGTTTTATATCGAAAACATGTCATTACGCATGGATTTAAAAATTATTTTCCGAACTATATTTGTTGTAATGTTCGGAAAAGGTCATTTTGAATAATAGAGGATTTGAAAAATGGATAAGACCTTGATAATTATTCCGACTTATAACGAGATGGAAAATATTAAAACTTTGCTGCACGATTTATTGGAATTATATCCTAATGCAAATATTTTAATTGTTGACGATAATTCTCCTGACGGAACCGCAGATTATGTGGCACAGAAAGGGAAACAAGATAAAAGGATAAATCTACTTAAGCGAGAAAGTAAAATGGGGCTTGGTACTGCTTATGTTGCCGGCTTTAAATATATGCTTGAAAACGGTTATGACAATGCAATCCAAATGGATGCCGATTACTCTCATGATCCAAAAGATATTGGCAGATTTATGAAAAGATTGGCTGATGCCGATTTGGTAATCGGTAGTCGTTATATTACGGGTGTTAACGTGGTTAACTGGCCAATGAGCCGATTGTTATTAAGTTATTTTGCCAATATGTACTCACGAATAATTACCGGTTTACCTGTAAAAGACGGTACGGGAGGTTTTAAAGTATTTAAACGTAAAGTTCTTGAAGCAATTGATTTAGAAAAAATCAAATCCAATGGTTATTCGTTCCAAATAGAGATGAATTTTAAAGCTTGGAAGAAAGGATTTAAAATTGTTGAAGAGCCGATTGTTTTTACCGATAGAGTTCAAGGTAAATCTAAAATGAATAAAAAAATTGTTTATGAAGCTGTTTTTATGGTTTGGAAACTTCGCTTTTTTAGTATGTTAGGTATTTTGCGGTAATTAAATGGTTGATATTTCGATAATTACCGTTAATTATAATGTAAAAGAATTTGTTCTTAATTTAATTTACTCGTTAAAAAAAGCTTTAGCCAATTTTAGCTATGAAATTATAGTTGTAGATAATGCATCTTTAGACGGCAGTGTTGAGTTTTTACAAGAAAAATTTAATGACGTTACTTTAATTGCAAATAAAATTAATGTTGGTTTTGGAAAAGCAAATAATCAGGCATTAGAAATAGCAAAAGGGGAATACCTTTTACTTATAAACCCCGATGCTATTGTAAGAGAAGATACTTTTGAAAAAATGATAAGCTTTTTTAAAAGAACTAAAGAAGCGGGGCTTGCAGGATGTAAGGTACTTAACCCCAACGGTACGTTACAGCTTGCTTGTAGAAGAGGATTCCCCGGTCCTTGGACTTCTTTTACAAAAGTAACCGGTTTAAGTACAATTTTTCCTAAAAGTAAAATATTTGCCAAATATAATTTAACTTATTTAGACGAAAATAAAACTTATGAGGTTGATGCAATAAGCGGTTCGTTTATGATGCTTAAAAAAGAGGTATATAAAAAAGTTGGAGGGTTTGACCCCGATTTTTTTATGTACGGCGAAGATTTGGATTTTTGTTATAGAATTCAAAAAGCAGGGTATAAAGTTTATTATGTTCACGATACGGAAGTAATTCATTACAAAGGAGAAAGCACAAAAAGAAGCAGTATTGACGAAACAAAAATGTTTTACGATGCAATGCAAATATTTGTTAAAAAACATTTGTCAACTTCTTTTCTTGTTACTTTTGTACTTGGCATTGCTATTAATTTAAGAAAATTTCTTGCATTTTTAAATATTTATAAAATTTCTTTTTTATCGATTTTTATAGATTTGCTTTTTTATTCGGGAGGGGTATATATTGCCGAGCAATTTTATAAAAATGAACATTGGATAGGTTTTCCTGAGATTTATAAACCTGCTATTTATTTTGTTCCTTCAATAGTTCAAGTATTAATATCGTTATTTAGCGGTGCTTACCCTAAAAAATCGTTTTTAATATTAAAAAGTTGGTTGGGATTAATTATAGGCTTATTTGTTATTACTTCTTTAACGTTTTTCTTTAAACAATATGCTTTTAGCCGAGCAGTTGTATTAATTACGTTTTTAATATCTTTACTTTCGTTTTCATTATGGCGAATTATATTAAAAGTATTTTTTAAGATTGGAGTAGGTGAAAATAAAAATACTAAAACCTTAATTGTTGGTACAAGCGAAAAAGCTGCAATATTAGGGCATAAGTTAAAAGATAATTTAATGATTTTAAATAATGTAGTTGGTTTAATATCGGTTACTCATAAAGATATTGGAAATGAAAAAAATGGGTTTCGTGTTTTAGGTACGATCGAAAATATAAAAAAAATAATACTTGATAATAAAGTTGAAAAAGTAATATTTTCTTCGGATGATATAAGTTTTGAAAAAATTTTTGCAGTTGTTTCAAGTTGCCGAGATGTAAACGTAGATTTTTTGGTCAGCGGAGAAGAACACGACTATTTGGTAGGAAAATCATCAATAACAGTATTAAAAGATGTTCCTCTGTTAAAAGTACATTATAATATTTCATCTTGGTTTCATAAATTTACCAAAAGAACATTTGATATTGTTACAGCATTGTTAATTTTACTTTTATTATATCCTTTTATATATTTAGCAAACAAATTATTTAAAATTAATACGTTTTTTGTAAAAATGATATTATCAGTTTGGGATGTGCTATTAGGTAAAAAAAGCTTTGTTGGTCCCAAAAACGATAAAAACACAATAGGTTTGTATTTAGGTAAACAAGGTATTACGGGTTTGTGGTTTACCGAATCTATTGACGAAAAAGATATTAAAGAAATTGAAAAGTTAGACCTTTTTTATGCTAAAAACCAAAATATGTGGTTAGATATTGAGATAATTGGTAAAACTTTGTCAAAAATTTTTATTAATTAGGAGTAATAATGGCAAAAACTGTATTGGAATTTGAAAAACCTATAGTTGAGCTTGAAAATAAAATAGAAGAAATGAAGAAATATCAAAACAGTTTAGATATTTCCGATGAAATTAAAAGCTTGGAAGAAAAAGTTATAAAGCTTAAACGCCATATATACGGTAACTTAACAAGGTGGCAAGTGGTTCAGTTGGCAAGACATCCCGAAAGGCCTTATACTTTAGATTATATTTACAATATGACTGATGATTTTATAGAACTACACGGAGATAGATTATTTAAAGACGATAAAGCTATTATTGGCGGTTTTGCTACTATTAAAAATAAAAAAGTTATGATAATTGGGCATCAAAAAGGAAGAGATACCAAATCTAATATTTATAGAAATTTTGGCATGGCAAACCCCGAAGGATACAGAAAAGCTTTACGCTTGATGAAACTTGCAGAAAAATTTAAATTACCTGTAATTACTTTTATAGATACACCGGGTGCATACCCCGGATTGGAAGCAGAACAAAACGGACAGGCAGAAGCTATTGCCCGCAATTTACTGGAAATGAGTAAACTTAAAGTACCGATTATTGTTGTTATTATTGGTGAAGGTGCTAGCGGAGGAGCATTAGGGATAGGAGTAGGGGACAGAATACTTATGCTGGAAAATACTTGGTACTCGGTAATTAGTCCCGAATCGTGTTCTTCTATTTTATGGAGAAGTTGGGAATATAAAGAACAGGCTGCCGAAGTATTACAATTAACACCAAAAGATTTATTAAAATTAAAAATTATAGACAGAATTGTACCCGAACCTTTAGGTGGTGCACATTCCGATTCTAAAAAAATGGCTGAAATTTTACAGGATATTTTAATTGAAGAAATTGCTAAATTGCAAAAAATAAAACCTGATAAGTTGGTATCAAACAGAATAGAAAAATTTGGCAATATCGGAGTGTTTGAAGAATAATTATGATAAGCAATAAAACTTTATTACGTGTTAGATATGCAGATACCGATAAAATGCAATTTGTTTACAACGGTAAATATTTAGAGTATTTTGAAGTAGGAAGAACCGAATTATTACGCTCGATTGGATTACCGTATAAAATGATTGAAGAAAGCGGATATCAATTACCGCTTCTTGAAGCAAAAGTTAAATACTTAAACGCTGCTGTTTATGACGATTTGTTGGAAATTGAAGCAACAAACAAAGTGTTATTTAGTGCAAAGGTTGTAATAGAATATAATATAAGAAGGTTTGAAACCGGCGAACTGTTATGCACCGGCTATACTGAACATATATTTATTAACAAAGAGACAAAAAAAGCTACCAGACCTCCCCAAATTTATATTGAAAAGTTAGCCCCCTTTTTTAAGGAATAAGATTTAGATGCTTAGTAAAATAAAAGAATTATTTAAAGATACCGCCGTTTATGGTATCAGTACCATTATCGGTCGGTTTTTGGCTTTTATATTAGTCCCATTTTATACTCATTATTTAAGTGAAGCAGATTTCGGAATATATAGTAATATATATGCATATATAGCCTTCTTAAACATTGTATATATTTACGGAATGGATGCCGCATTCTTAAAATACTCGTCCGTAGCCGAAAATTACAAAAAAAAGGTAGTCTTTTCTACATCATACTGGTTTGTTTTAGGAACATCTTTATTGCTTAGCCTAATAATACTGGTTTTTAAAACACC
>DAINPX010000141.1:0-7705 GCA_036743235.1 Melioribacteraceae bacterium | reverse complement strand
AAATGGATTAACAGAGGTTGATATGAAAGATAGTAGATTAGTAACGTTAAATTCCATTACACAGGCTTACGGTAAAGATGAAAATAAATTTTATGCCGTTGAAAATGTTAATTTAGAAATTAACCCCGGCGAGTTTGTGGCTTTGCTCGGTCCTTCGGGTTGCGGTAAAAGTACGTTGTTACGTATTATTACAGGTTTACAACAGCCAAGCAGGGGAGTTGTTTTATATAAAAATAAAGAATTACAAGGTGTTAATCCTTTTTCTACAATTGTATTTCAAACTTTTGCTCTCTTCCCTTGGTTAACGGTTTTACAAAATGTTGAACTTGCTTTACAGACAAAAGATGTTCCGAATTCAATTAGAGTTAGCCGAGCCATAGATGCTATTGATAGAGTAGGATTAGATGGATTTGAGACCGCTTACCCACGTGAGTTAAGCGGAGGGATGAGACAAAAGGTTGGGTTTGCACGTGCTATTGTAAACGAGCCCGAATTGTTATGCTTGGATGAACCTTTTTCGGCTTTGGATGTACTTAGTGCCGAATCGTTAAGAGGCGAACTGTTGGAACTTTGGACAGAGGGAAAAATTCCTACAAAAGCAATTTTAATGGTTACCCATAATATTGAAGAAGCAATTTATATGGCAAGTAGAGTTGTTGTTATGGATAAAAACCCGGGACGTATAATAGCAGACCTGCCTATTACACTTTCTTATCCTCGAGATAGAAAATCAGTTGAATTTCAGACAATTGTGGATAAAGTTTATTCGTTATTGGCTGGTCAAACATTACCAGATCACCTTGAACTTGGAAGTGCACCGGGTGAACCGGGATATACGCGTAAATTGCCTAACGTTGCTATTGCCAACTTAAACGGATTATTGGAATTTATTTATGAAAGCGATAAAGATAAAATTGATATTTATATGCTGGCTGACGAGTTGGGTTTGGATAGTGATAGTTTACTTTACGTAACGGAATTTGCAGAAATATTGGGGTTTGTTAAAATTGATAGCGGTGATATAAGTATAACTCCGTTAGGTGAAACATATACCGAAGCAAGCATTACTGCTCGAAAAGAAATTTTTGCAAGTCGTGTTAAACGTGTACCGTTATTAAAATGGCTTTTAAATTTACTAAATGCATCTGCAAATAAACAGCTTGACCGTAACGTTGTACAAACCGCATTAGAATTAGAATTTCCGGCAGCGGTTGCGGAAGAACAAATTGATATTATTATGACATGGGGGCGTTACGCCGAGTTAATTGTATATGACGATAATGAAGAATTAATTTATTTAGAGCCGGGAACTTAATATTCTTCTATAAAATTAGTTCAATATCGCTAAGTTTACAAAATACTTTTAGTTTTTCTAAAATGTTGCCATATACTATTACTTGATGATTTCCTAAGCTGTTATCAAGCCATTTTGAAACATCACCGTCAAGCTTAATAATTGCTTGTGTGCGACATAAGTTGGCATCTTGCATATTGGAGGCAATAATTTTACCTGTAATTGCCAACATTTTATCAAAATTATCACCGGTTCTAAAAACTGTAACTTCAATTTTTTGAAGTTTTCCGCTTACCGCTACACTTAAATCACTTTCCATATGAGTATGTAATTCAACTGTTTTAGGTAAAAGCATTTTTAACGGTGTTGAGCAATGTGCAACAGTAATGCAGTTTTCGTCAAAATCAATTGAAGAAGGATTTGCCATCCAAGCCGGATCTCCCGTAATTAAATTTGCAATCATCATACTAAATGTTGCATGCAAATCTCCTTCGCAACCACCTGTAATTCCTTCGTCATTTAAAAAGCTTAATCCCATGCATGCAGTATATTTGTAGGGGAGTAAATCAAAACATCTTATTGTAACTGCTTGCAAACCTAAATTGTTGCAAATAGATTTTAATGAAGAATAAACTTTTCCTGATTGAATTATCTCATCTTTTGTTACTTTATCGTTTTTTGAATACTCACTTAGTTTTAATTCAAAGTTTTTAACAGTTTGGTCTTCGTCTTTTGTTTCCGCAACTAAATCTATTAGCGTTTCGGTAGGTATGTATTTTAGTTCTGTATCAAAATTACCGAACGAATCTATATCTTTAGAAGTTAATAACCACTCGGATGCAGAGCCGATAGCTCCTATTTTTGCTTTGTTTATTTTATATATGGCATTTGCCGCATCAATAAAATCATTTAATACTATATCTAACTGTAATGGGCTGTTTACATATTTTAACAAAATATTTTTTTTGTGTTTAAAAACCGAATAAATTTCTAAAGATGCAGCTACGGCATTTTTTTGATTAGGTGCAATAATTAACACCGGTAGAGTAAAATTTTGAATTATTTCGGCAACAGCTTGTTCGGTTCCTCCGGTAGCTACTAATATAACCACCGGTTTTTCGGACCATTTGGCTACCGAAAGATTAGAAGGTTTATCACAAACAAATTGACTTGTTGAAGTTAGTTTATGCGATTTAACTATTTCTATATAACCTGATAATCGTAAATTTATTTCTTGTTCTGTTTCAAATTGTGAGTGTACAATAATAAAGTTAATCATTCTTTTTCCCCATAGTTTTTGTTTTCTGCACTAAATGTGCCTTTAATTGTGTACCACGGACGTATTTCCGCTTTTAACCTTCCGGAAATTATTGCCGGATCTTGGTTACATAAATTCTCTGCTTCTTCTAAAGAATTTACTTTAAGTATAAAAATGCCTCCCCCTTGTTCATCACCAAACGGACCGGCAACCATTAATAACCCTTTATTAGCCATGTTATTAATATGAGCCATATGACCTTCTTGTATTTTAATAAGCTTTGTTGTATCTGTTTCGGTTCTATTAGGTCCGTGTTTTAATAAAACAAAATAATACTTGACCAATTGAATAGACTCATCTGTTTTTACGGAATCCCTTTCCGCAAATATAGGAAGAGATAAAAACAATAAAAGTATAGTAATTAATTTTACCATTGTTATACCTTACTTATAATATTACAATTTTGTTTATTAAAAATATTTTTCCCTTCGGGTGTAAATAAATAGTCCAATCTTGTTTTATAGTAATCGGTAATTTTGCCTCTAACAGGTTTAAGCGTACTATTTAAAAACTTATTATGTTCACTAAAAGCTTCTCCTAAAATTGCAAATGTAGTTGGAATCCACCTTTGAGGAAACATATCTTGTAACTGTCCGCCCAATTTAAATTTTGATATTTCGTTATCAATTGCACTAATTATTTTTTTACATCCTTCGTATTGTTTAATATCTATATTGTTTTTATGTGTATAATTTTTTAAGTTATCAAAATTAGGAACAACCAAAGCTACCGTGTAAGGGGATTGATTATTATAAAGCATTATTTGATCAATTAATGTTGAATGTTCACAAATAGCTTCCTCTATGCTTTCGGGGCTGTATTTTTCACCGTCATTACTAATTAACAAACTTTTAAACCTACCCAAAACATATAAAAAACCGTCATTATCAATATAACCCATATCTCCGGTATATAGCCAGCCGTCTTTAATGGTTTCGGCGGTTGCCTTTTCATTTTTCCAATAACCAAACATAACGTTTTCGCCTTTTACAACAATTTCACCTTTGTTTCCCTGTTTAACTTCGTTTCCGTTTTCATCGCAAATTCTACATTGCAAATTATTAACGATCGAACCGCTTGAACCTAATTTATGTTTTAACGGTACATTTGCCGATATAATTGGGGCAGCTTCTGATAAACCGTAACCTTGTAACATCGGAATACCCAAAGTGTAAAAATATTTTTGTAACTCAATATCTAATAATGCACCTCCGCCAATAAAAAATTCAAGCCTTCCTCCAAAGTTCTCTCTTATCTTGCTAAATATAAGTTTATCGAAAATTGAGATTAAAGGTTTATATATTATTGATAAACCGGTACCTTTATTAAAGCCTTCTTTATAATACTTAAAGCCTATCTTTATTCCCGTTTCATATAACTTTACAACTTTATCCCCTTTTTCTTTTATTCCTTTTTCAATATTTTTTTTAAAATTTTTTGCTAAAGCCGGAACGCTTAACAAAAAATGGGGTTTAATTTCTTTAATATTAATGGGGATATTTTTAAGGGTTTCCAATGGTGTGCTTCCTATTTTTACACATGCCATAGATGCACCGTTTTTAAGTAAAGTATAAATTCCGGCAGTGTGTGCAAAGGAATGATCCCACGGTAAAATTAATAACGAAACATAATACTCCGGAATAGGAAGTAAAAAACTTGCCTGTTCTACATTTGCGGTATAATTTCTATGAGTAAGTATTATTCCTTTAGGGTCTGCTGTTGTACCGCTGGTATAACAAATATTTGCAAAATCATTTTCGTTAATTGAACTAAATCTTTCAAGTAACGAACTTTTATTGTCTTTTAAAAAAGCAATGCCTAATTTAATTATCTCTTCTTTATCAATTTCATCAATATCGTAATTACTCTGTTTATCAAGCACAATTATCTTTTCTAAGCAAGGGATATCGTTTTTTATTTTTTTTATTTTGGTTAATTGATTTCCTGATACAATTACAAATTTGCACTCGCTATGTAATAATCTAAATTTAAGGTCGTTTAATTCGTCAATTTTAACCGAAATAGGAACATTAACTGCATTACAATATAAAACCGAAAGTTCCGATATTACCCAATCTTTTCTCCCTTCGCTTATTAGTGCAACTCTATCTCCTTTATTTAACCCAAGTGAAAGCAAACCACATGCAAAATTATATACTTCGTCTTTTAAATTACCGTAATTAGTACCTTCATATTTATCGTTTAATTTTTCCCAAACGGCAATGTTATTGTAATATTTTTTGCAGCTTGTTTCAAAAAGGTTGGGGATAGTTCTTTCTTCCAAATTTTCTCCTAAAAATTAAATGAACATTTAATATAATAATTTGGAAACGAAATCTCAATTAAATTTTTTTATAGAAGTTGGTAACTTAATATATAGGCTTTAATAATATTTTATAAAAGGATATAATAAATTTATTATACTTAACCGAAAAGAATAAACTATTATTAATTATCCGAAATTTTGGGTTTAACTCTATGTTTAATGCTTTCGGCATTTACAATAAAATAAACTTCTTCGGCAATGTTTGTAGAGTGGTCTCCAATTCTTTCAAGTTCTTGTAAAAGAGCGTAAGTTAAAATTCCGCTTTCAATATTATCGGGAGTTTCTTTCATTATTTGGATAAGTACGGTAGTGGCATTTTTAACCATTAAATCCAACTTATCGTCTATTCCTATTAATTCAATGCTTTTTTCAGAATCGCTATGTATGTATGCGTCTATTGAGTAATCTAACATCTGTTTTGTTAATTTGCCAATTTCGTTAATGTTTAATCTTTCAAAAAAAGCAGGGTAACTATGCAAATTTTTTGATATTCTGGCAATATTTACAGATAAATCGCTTACCCTTTCCAAATTAGAATTAATTTTTAAGGCTGACATAATATTACGTAAATCTATTGCAACCGGATTGTTAAGTGCAAAGATTTTTTGACAAACTTTTTCAATTTTATTATCGTATTTATCAACATTTAAGTCGTTATTAATAACTTCATCGGCAAGGTGTTTATATTCGGGGCTAAAGCTGTTAAGAGCAAAAGATAATTGTTCTATTACAATGCTGCACATCTTTAGCAATTTTACACGTAACTTTTCTAATTGTATATCTATAGGTCGTTCCATAAATTTCTCCTAACCAAATCTTCCGGTAATATAGTCTTCCGTTTGTTTATTTGCCGGGTTTGTAAATATTTTTGAAGTTTTATCGTATTCAATCAATTGTCCCATATATAAAAATGCAATGTAGTCACTAATTCTGGCTGCTTGCTGCATATTATGAGTAACTACAACAATAGTATATTTCTTTTTTAATTCGTAAATCAATTCTTCTATTTTATTGGTAGATATAGGATCCAAAGCTGAAGCCGGTTCGTCTAAAAGTAAAATATCGGGGTCTGCGGTTAATAATCTGGCAATACATAATCGTTGTTGTTGTCCCGCAGATAAATTATAAGGGTTATCTTTTAATCTATCTTTAATTTCATCCCAAATACCCGATAATGTACAGGCATTTTCTATAATTTCGTTTAATCTCGTTTTATCTTTAATTCCGTTAATTGAAGGAGCAAACGTTAAGTTTTCGTAAATACTTTTTGGGAAGAGATTGGCTTGTTGAAAAACCATTCCTACAAGTTTTCGTAAGTTAATTACATCAATATTTTTTTTATAAATATCGGTATCGTCAATAAATATTTGTCCTTTTAATTTAAACCCTTTTATTAATTCGTTCATTCTATTAAACGATTTTAATAAACTCGTTTTACCACATCCCGATGGGCCTATAATTGATGTTACGCGCTTATCGTAAATATCTAACGTAATATTGTTTAAAGCTTGCAAATAACCAAAATAAACGCTTACGTTTTTTATTTTAATTTTCGTTTCTTTCATTGTTTAACTTCTATTAATATCTTGTAAGGTTTTCCTAAATTTATATCTGTAATAAATAGCAGCCGAATTAAAAATCATTACTAATGTAATTAATATTACAACATTACCGTATAAATATGGTAACGAACTTCTTAAATCGATAGATTGAGTTGATAATATGAATACGTTGTAAGATAGAAACATGAATTGTTCTGCAGGGTTTATTAACGGAATAGAGAAGAGCCCTAAGTTTAAATCAGCTAAGGGTAAATTTGGAATAAAAAAAGCACAACCTAAAAATAAAACGGGTGCAACTTCACCCATGCCTCTACTTACCGATAGAATAATACCTGTTAAAATTCCGGGGGCTGCCTGAGGTAAAACCACTTTTTTTACAACTTGCCATTTTTCGGCACCCAAGGCATAAGCGGCTTCGCGTTGAGTATCGGGAATTCTTTCCAATGCTTCCATTGTAGTTACAATAATGGTAGGCAGTACTAAAATTGCCAAAGTTGCAGACGCCCATAACATAGATGGTTTTCCAAATAAAAGACCGGAGTTTAGAACTTCGTCCAAATTTTTGCCTAAAATAAGAACAAAAAATCCTAAGCCAAATAACCCAAATACTATTGAAGGTACGCCTGCCAAATTATTGATGGACATTTTTATTATTTTCTTTAAAATAGAATTTTCGGCATACTCGACCAAGTATATTGCCGATATTACTCCTATAGGAACCGAAAAAATAATCATAATAATACAAACAGCAATAGTTCCAAATAAAGCTACACCAATTCCGTTGTTTATGGGCGAAGAAAATAAAAATTTTCTGCTAATTATTTCGCTACCGTTATAATATAAAAATAAAATTATTGCCAGGAATAATATAAAGATTAAATATGTTGTAAACTTAATAATAAACATTCCCCAAAAATCTTGTTTGCTTAATTTGAAAGTTTTATTTATAATTGAATCGTCCAAAAGGTATTTATTATTCATGTTTCATCCCTTTGTTTTTAACTTTGCGAATAATTATATCCGAAATTAAATTTAATAAAAAGGTAATAACAAATAAAACAAGACCTATAAAAAACAACGCATAATAATGAGCTGAATACTGAGAAACTTCCCCCATTTCGGCTGCAATTGTTGCAGTTAAAGTCCTAACACTTTTAAATATGTTAAAAGTCAATTCTCCGGCATTTCCCGTTGCCATAATTACA
>DAINPX010000140.1:0-7725 GCA_036743235.1 Melioribacteraceae bacterium | reverse complement strand
TTTTGCCGTATCTGCCATAACTCCCGATAGATTAAACGTAACACCGTCAACCAAATCGGTAATACTGTTTGTATTTCTTTGTATATTAATTCCGTTAAAATTTAATTTGGCATTAAGTTGATTATCTGTTGTACTATTGGCAGAATAAACAAACCCGGCAGAATTATCATCTGTAATTAAAGTTCTATTTGATAGCAATGAAGAATTAAGCCCAAGCTTATCTAACGCACTGCCCGAAACATCTTCTAAAATCAGTCTGTTATCGTAACCTGTTATATCTGCTGTTAACGAAAATTTTGTATAACCGGTAGAAGGAGCAAAATATGAAGCAGTGCTTAAAGCCGAAGCTGCTTTTTCTTTACTAACATCAACACCTAAAAAGTTTAATAACCCGGCACTATCATCGCTACTTTTAATTGAAATGTACTTTGAAGAATCATCAACCGTTAATTTTAATTGTCCCGTTGTGCCATCCTTTTCGGCAGTAATCCCCTTAATATCTCCAAATTTGGATTTTAAATCATCTACAACTTCAGAATAAGACTTATTTGAATAATCGTAAGCTATTTTGGTTTCGGTTCCGTTCAAGTTTACTTTAAACTCACCGGTACCGCTAAAAGTATTGGACTGATTGGCAGTAGAAGATTTAACAACTGCTTTATCTGTATTAATTGCAGTGCTAAGCTTTTGCATTAAAGTTTGATAATTTTCGCTATCATCAAATTCTACATCAACATAGCTTGTAAATTCACCGCTACCTATTTTAATTGAGTGTTTACCCGCCATATTGGTAATATCATATGTATCTGCAGTAAAAGCCAAACTGGAAGAGACCAATAAATCACTTTTTGCAAGCTGGTTTATTCGTAAATTATAATTTCCGGCATTTGCTGAAGTAGAAGCAGTTGCAGTAAAGTATTCGCTTGAAGAAAGAGTAGTTTTTTTACTATTAAATAATGAAGTTGTACTTTTACTTCGTAAATCATTAAGTACATTTTTAAAACTCTCTAATCTTGAACTTAAATCGCCCCAAGCATTACTTAGGGTGCTAAATTTAGATTTTCTTGTTTCTAACGGAGATATAGTCCTATTTCTTTCTACTGTAGCGTACTGATTAACTAGTTGTTCTATCCCCGAAGTTGATAACGGGTTAACACTCATTTTACTGCCTCATGTTTTTATTAAATACAATAACCCAAACTTCTCTTAAATCACTCAATATCTTTAGTGTAACTTCATGACGCCCTTTTCTCATCATATCTTGGGCAAACTGATATAATCTAAATAATCCGGTAGATATTTCACGAGCTTTTTCATCATCAAAATTTAAAGCATTAATTAACTGAGTTATAGCTTTATTTGTTTTTTCTATATCGCCTCTTTGACAGTTTACTATTGCGAAATCATATACTTTTAACAATAGCTTTTCTTGAGAAGCATCCATTATTTCTTTTGTTAAATAAGCATTTGCTTTATTATTTCTTTCATATAAAACCGAAGCTCGCTGTTGCATTTTTCTATCCGTTTTGTTTAATAATCTGCTATTTAATAAACTAATTTTAGCATTTTATGTCTTTTTTATTATTTCTTATTTATATTATCGAAAAAAAACGATTTTTCTTTAGCACTTTTTAGCGGATAATTTTTCCGCATTTTAACAATTTTGCCTGACTTTAAATTTAAGAAAATTGCTTAAATATTAAAAGTTAAAAACAATTAATTTATCTAATTTATCATAATTCAAGTAAATTAATTAACCAAATTTCCATTTTATTTGTCAGTTGTTATAAATTTCTTTGTTTACCGCAATTTTCACATTTTTTTGAATGGATACATAACACTGCTTTACAACTTTCACACACCCACTTTTCATATTCTTGTTGCAAAAAATCTTTTATGCCTACTTTATTTGCCAAATCAAACTTTTCTTTAATATTATAATTATATTTAATTAAATATCTTTTAATAAAAGTTTTTAGTTTAGAGCAGGGATATTTGTTGCATTCACTACAAATTTTATTAGGAGTATCTAATAATTGTTCGCAATTTTTGAAATAACACTTTATACAATATTTAAATTTCCCGGGATTTTCATTCCTGCAACCTAAACAATTATTTTTAGATCGCTGATATGCGTAACATAAGTTGCATATTAAACCGCAAGGAGCAAAATTATTATCCGAAAAACTTCTTTTTATTTCCATTTAGATACTGTTTTGTATTAAATAATAACTCCAATCCATGTTATTTATAAGCTCTTCCGATTCTTTTTCTTGAAATGCAACATAATTATTAAACATATCTTTTTTATCGGGATATTTTTCAATTAACTCGTAACAACGATTTTTTATGCAATTATTGTTATATGTATTAATTTCTCTTTTTCTTCCTATGCTAATAGACATGCTATCAATTAAATGAAACTTAGTTGCACAAGTGTAACCCGCAGTATGATATAAAAGAAAGCCGTTTTTTTTGCAACAACTTAATACACTTTTAATTGTTGTTTCTTCATTACCCAATACATTTGTATCGTTACCGTATAATATTAAATCATACTCATTATATTGGTTAATCGCGTCTCTAATATCAGACACAACAAAATCAACCAATTTAGTTACGTTAAATATTTTTGCCATTTTATTTGCTTCTGAAATAAAAGGTTCAAACAAATCTATACCTAAGCCCTTACAACCCAATACCGATGCTAACACAATAAGGTTAGCCCCTTTACCGCAACATAAATCCAGAACATTAAAGTTTTTTATTTCATTATTAAAATTGTTTTTTAGTATCGTAATCATCTCTTCTTTTCCACCGCCTAATTCCCACAAATCTTGTAAAATATAAGGCAAATATTCTAATATCGGCTCATTATTTCCACTTAATGACTCAAGAATACTGTTTTCGTCAATTTCTTTCATTTATACTTCCTTAAAATGTGTTTTTCTTTTCTTAAAACGCAATATATATTCAATCAAATTATTTAACATGTAAAATATTAAATTATTTCCCCTTTTTCAAGTTAAAGGACAAGCATCTAATATTTATTTAGACAATAATGGTAAAAATAATAATTTTAATTCTTTATACTAAAACATAAATTGTTAATTCATTTATAAATTTGTAAATTGCATATATAATTATTAAAGAGACATATGATAGATTTTTTATATTCAATTGATGTAGCATTATTTTATTTTATCAATCATAATTTACAAAACCCCGTTTTCGATAAATTTTTTCCTTTTATTACCGAAGTAAAACACTGGCATATTACATTTATTTTGTTATGGGGTATTAGTTTTTTTAAGGGCGGAAGGAAAGGAAAAGTTGCAGCAATTGGGGCTATTTTGGTTATTGTACTTTCAGACCAAATTAGTAGTAGTTTATTAAAAAATTGGATTCAGCGTATAAGACCTTGTAATGTTTTAACCGATGTCCACTTACTTGCGGGTTGCACAAGTTCTTTTTCATTTCCTTCATCACATGCAGTTAATAACTTTGCCATGGCTGTTTTCTTTTACCGATTTTTCCCGAATTTAAAATATCCTTTGTTTATAACTGCTTTTTTGGTTGCATTGTCTCGTCCTTATTGTGGAGTGCATTATCCTTCCGATGTTTTTTTAGGAGGAATTATAGGTGCATCTATCGGTTACATTTTATCCATTGTTGCAATAAAAACAGATTTATTAATAAAAACTTACATTGAAAAGAAATAACTATGAAAACTAAATTAGAAATTGCAAAAAACTGGCTTCCAAGATACACAGGCAGCAATATAGACGAGCTTGGCGACTACATGTTGTTAACAAACTTTGGAAATTACGTAACAAAATTTGCAGAACGATTTAATTGCAATTTGAACGGCGAAGGAAAGCCGATGCAATCCGCTACCAATAATAATGGATTAAGCATAATAAACTTCGGTATCGGTTCGCCAAATGCCGCTACAATTATGGATTTGCTTTCGGCTCGTGCACCAAAAGGAATTTTATTTTTAGGCAAATGCGGAGGATTAAAACGTTCAACCGATTTGGGACATTTTATTTTGCCTACTGCCGCAATTAGAGGAGAAGGTACAAGTAACGATTACTTCCCTCCTGAAGTTCCTGCTCTTCCTTCATTTAAATTACACAAATTTGTTTCAGATTTGATTTTAAAATACCATACCGAGTATAGAACCGGAGTTATTTATACTACAAATAGAAGACTTTGGGAATGGGACCAAAATTTTAAAAAATACTTAAAACAAATTGGTGCAATAGGCATAGACATGGAAACAGCCACTATTTTTATTACCGGTTATGCAAATTCAATTGCGAGAGGAGCTTTACTTTTGGTTAGCGATTTACCTATGTTCCCCGAAGGGATAAAAACATCTCAATCGGACGCAATGGTTACTAAAAAATTTGTCGATTTACACCTAACTATAGGTATAGAAGCCATGACTGATTTAGGTATTAAAGGCGAACAAATTAAACATTTTACTTTTTAATTTTGGCACTTAATTTGTTTATTATTGTTTAACAAGTAATTATTAAGTAAATTTATTATTTTTTAATAGAAATTGTAAACAAAAACATACAAGGTGATACTATGAAAGCTACAATAAACATATTTTTATTCTTGTTTCTAACTGTTTGTACTTTTATTTCGGCACAAACAGAAGACGAGAAAAATACAATTAAAAATACTTTTGCCAAAATTGTTGAAATAAGCAAACAAAAAGATGTTGCTAATGCAGCCGGTTTATTGGCTTATACCGGTGAAAACACTGCTCGTAATTTAAAAGCTGCTTTAAATTTTTCGGATAGCGAAGATAATAATAGTGCACGCAGGTTGTTAAAAAAGATTAAAGCTTTATTCGATATAAGCGACTCTTACACCGTTAATAATGTAACAAAAGGCTTAAAAAATGACGTTCCAACTTATGTTTTATCAGTAAGTTTTAAAAGCGGTGCCCAAAATTTAACATCATCGTTTACTTTTGTTAAAATTGACAATAAATTTTTGTTGGCTTATGCAGAGTAAATTTTTAACTTTACAAAATATTTTTTACTCAATATTAACTTTTCATATAATTGTTTTTTTTTAAGTTTTTTTAGTAATAAATATTTTGATTTTTACTTTTTAACTTATAATAAATATTCCGTAAATTATATTTTAATTATAGCCAACTCATTAGCAATAATAATAGGAAGAACCGCATACTTTATTGGGGCAATGCTATCTATTAAACGAAAAGATATTTTTGCTTCTTTTTATTTATATAAAGTAACCAATTTGATACGTTATATTTTACTGCTAATTGCCAATCTAATTAATATTACGGCATACATTTATACAAAACAAAGTATTTATTTAATAGTAATTGTTATTATTATTGCACTTAATTTTGCATATAAATATAGATTTACCGAATTTAAAAAAGACTTTGCCATTAACTACAACCCTAATGAAATAAATAGAATTAGGACTTTATTTGAATGACTTTTGATTTATTTTTTATTGTGTTAATTCTATTTATTGCTTCATTTGTTCAGGGGTTTTCGGGCTTTGGACTTGCCATTATTTCAATTCCGCTACTTTCATTGTTCCTTAATATTAAACATGTTATCCCTTTAGTGGCTTTATTGGGCTTATTATTAAATTTGTTATTATTTATAGAATTACGCAAAAACATAAAATTTAACGATTTAATCAATCTTTATTTCGGTTCAATTATCGGCATCCCTTTAGGTATTTATTTTTTTACTATTGCCGATGTTAAGGTTTTAAAAGGAATTGTTGCCACAATATTATTAATATTTGTAACTATTAATTTTATTAAAAATTTACAGATAAAAAGCGTTAAACCAATTTACGGTTATTTGACCGGGTTATTTGCAGGATTTTTGGGCGGTGCCATTAATACAAACGGTCCACCCGTTTTAATATATCAAAAAATGATATCGCAAAACAAAACAAATTTCAAATCATCTATAACCGGTTATTATATTGTTAATTCGTTAATTATTGTTTCATTGCATTTTGCAACCGGCATTACACAAAAATTTGTTATAATTAATTTTATACAATTTTCTCCGATTATTATTTTAGGTTATTATTTAGGAAATAAAGTGTTTAACAAAATTAATACTGTTTTTTTTAATAAAATTATATTATTTTTATTATTGTTTATAGCTATAGTAATAATAACAAACATTTAATAATTAAGAGATAAAGATGCGTTACGATGGAGTTGAGGAAACTTATTATAAAAACGGTAAGATAAACGAATCGAAAACTTATAAATCCGGTAAACTAAACGGAGAATATAAGGTTTTTTATAAAAGCGGTGTTCTATCGGAATTTTATATTTATGTTGATGATTTAAGACAAGGGGAGGCATTCAATTATTATGAGACCGGCGTTCTTAAAACAAGCATGGTTTATACGGATAACAGAATTGACGGAATTGTAAAGTACTACTTTGAAGATGGCGAACCAAAAGCAGAAGTAACGTATAAAAACGGAAACAAACAGGGTTCAACTCGCATTTTTTATCACTCGGGCGAGTTACGCGAACTTTTTAATAATGTAGATAATAAAATTGAAGGCAACTATTCCACATATTATAAAAGCGGAATGATTAAGGGTGAGTGGAGTTATGCAAACGGAGCACCGGACGGTCTTAGTAAGTTTTATTATGCAACCGGTGAATTAATGGCTGAAAAAGATTACAAAAACGGGAAGGAAAATGGTTTAACAACCATTTATTATAAAAGCGGAATAAAAAAAGAAGAAATGGTTTTTGAAAACGGAAAAAAGCAAGGAATTAATAAACAATATGATAATAAAGGTAATTTAACAAAAGAAATAGTTTACAAAGACGGTAAAAAAATTGATATTATTAATCACTCTATTAAATCTTTGCAAAATATAAAGTCAGAGCTAAACCCTTATGTTAATAAAAACAAAAGCAACACACAAAAAGTTTTAATAAATTTATCATTAATACTACTAATTGCAGGTTTTACTTACTTATTATATTTATTACTTGTATGGATTTTTGGTTAAGTACCATTACATATATTGGGTAATAATTTTATAAATTTGTGTTGTAAAAAATGTAATACTTAAACCCATTATAATAGGCAAAAAGGTTGAAATTGCAGCCCATTTAACCGATTTTGTTTCTTTATAAATTGTATAAATGGTAGTAGAGCAAGGATTATGCACTAAGCTAAACAGCATTAAATTAATTCCGGTCAGCAAATTCCAACCGCCCGCTTTAAGAATATTTGCCGTAACATCCGCCGAATCGGCATTAATTAAAACTCCATTACCTGCACCGGAAATATTAGCAGTCATAACCGTTAACATTAAAATTGTGGGTAAAACAATTTCATTTGCAGGTATAGCTATAATATAAGCTAAAAATATAACCCCGTTTAATCCGAAAAACAAAGCTAAAGGATCTACCGAATAAATAAAATACTCGGCAATACTCAAATTTCCTATATGGATGTTTGCAACAAGCCAAATTATTATTCCCGATGGTATTGCAAATAACACGGCACGCCATAGTACAAAAATGGTTCTATCAATAAGTGAAGTATATAATGTTTGAAGAATTCGTGGCGGACGGTAAGGGGGCAGTTCTAACACAAAAGCACTCGCTTCTCCTTTTAAAACCGTTTGCGATAACATATAAGAAACAATTAAACTTAAAAAAATACC
>DAINPX010000139.1:0-7738 GCA_036743235.1 Melioribacteraceae bacterium | reverse complement strand
TTAGGAGTAAACTCCGGTATAAATGAAGAAGCCGAAATATAGGGTTTGAACTCAACATTATTATTCTCTGACATCTCTTCTCCGTATATTATTTTTTTAACAAACTGTTAATATAATTTATTCCCTTATCTCCAATATCCTTACGATAATGAATGTTTGCATAATTTACTTTTAGTATTTCGCTATAACATTTTGTTTTACAAGCAATTAAATCATTTTTATTATCATAAACTATAACACTTAAAACTCTACCCCCGTTAGTAATAATATTATTATCCTTATATGCAGTTCCGGAATGGAAAATAATACAATTCTCGTCTGATATGTTGTTTAAGCCTTCAATAATAAATCCTTTTTCAAATGTATCAGGATAACCTTTTGAAGCAAGTACAACACAAACAGCTGCTCCGCCGTTATATTTTACCGTATTTTTATCAATTTTACCCAAAGCACATGAATATAGCAGTTTGGCAAAATCACCTTCTAATAATGGAACAACAGCTTGAGTTTCCGGATCACCAAATCGACAATTGTATTCAACAACTTTTACTTTGCCGTCTTTAACCATTAATCCGCAATACAAACAACCCACAAAAGGTCTATCTTCACCTTGTAAAGCCTTTAATGTAGGCTTAACAATTTCATTTTCAATAGTTTCCATTAAAACATTGTTGGCAATTGGTGCCGGAGCATATGCTCCCATTCCGCCGGTATTTTTTCCCTTGTCATCATCATTTATTCTTTTATGATCTTGAGCTGTTGGTAATATAAAAAAATCGTTGCCATCGGTTATGGCAAAAACGCTTACTTCTTCTCCTTCCATAAACTCTTCAATAACTATTGTATGCCCTGCTCCGCCAAATATATTTTTTTCAAATAGTTCATCTATATAGCAATTCGCTTCTTCAAAACTATTGCAAATTGCAACCCCTTTTCCCGCAGCAAGCCCTGAAGCTTTAATTACAACCGGATAATCGTGCTCCACAAGATACCGTCTTGCTCCCACAACTTGCTCCCTATTAAAAGTCTTATATTTTGCAGTTGGAATATTATATTTTTGCATTAAATCTTTCGAAAAACTTTTATTCCCCTCTATCTCTGCTGCATTTTGTGATGGACCAAATACTTTTATTCCTACTTCACGTAAACCATCAGCTAATCCTTCAACTAAGTACTTTTCAGGACCAATAACCACTAAATCTACATTATTATCTCTACAAAATTCTATTATTTTACTATTTTCTGTAATAGCAATATTTTCGCCGTATTTTGAAGTACCCGGATTTCCTGGTAAAACATATAGCTTTGTTAAACTTTTGCTTTCCGCTAATTTATAAGCTAATGCATTTTCCCTTCCACCAGAACCAATTAAAGCCACTATCATATATCTGCTCGCATAGTAAATTGAAAAATTCTTATTAATTCTTCGGTTAATAGAATACGATTATGTTTTTCAACATATTCTTCATTACATTTAGGTAGTTTTCCGGCTTTATATAAAGTATATATATTTATTAACTGCTCTTTGATCTCTTCAATATCATCTTGCTTACATATAAAAGCCGCTTTATATCTTTGCAATTCTAACTTTGCAGCTCCCTCCGGAACACAACCTAATATTGGCTTTTTAGTACCGAAATATTCAAATAGTTTTCCTGTTGAGATAGTCTCGGCTGCTTTCATCTTTCCGATTGTCATCCACAAAACATCGGAAGCTAATACGTAATCTAATGTCTCTTTATGATTTAGATAACCGTGTATTTTAACAAACTCTTGAATACCTAATTTTTTAATAAGTCTTTCATTTTCTTTTCGTAAAATTCCACAAAAATGCAGTTCTATGCCTGCGGCTACATCAGGTCTTTGCTGCAATAATACCTTAAAAGCTTTTAATAAATATTTAGGTGTGGTATGGTGATAGAAAATTCCGGAATACGTTAATTTTAATTTATTTGGATTTAAAGGAATAGGAGTTGCTTTTTCAAAATCATCAGGATCAAAACCTTGTGGAATTATATTTACATCGTCAAAAGTCAAGAATTTATAGTTTATTAAAAGTTTTTCTTTTATATATCTATTTATTGTAATAATTTTATCTGCGGATTTTAATGCTAAATATTCTAATTTTTTGTGTTGAATTTTATGATAAGGAGTTGGATAAAGCGAAAACTGATTACCGTACCACAAATCTCTATAATCTACTATTAAAGGGATATTAAATTCCTCTTTTAGTTTTGCAGCAATACTGAATGCCGAATATGGCGGAATTGTTACAAAAATTATATCGAAATGCTCTTTGCTTAGCAATTCTTTAGCAACCAAATATGCTTGGTTTGACCAACTAATTTTATTATCCGGAATAAAAAAAGTTTTACTTAAACTACTAAGTGTTTTTCTGATAATTTCGGCTGGCATTGTTATTGTGCCGTATTTGGATAAAAGCCTATTGGGGTCGTTTCCGTTGGTTCTAATAATTTTAATTTCAGCTTCTTCCGCCTCTTTTGTCATATAATCATCATGAGCAAAATAACCAATATCCCCGCTTGTAATTACGGTAGGAGACCAATTATACTTACTCATATATTTGGTAAATTTAAGAATACGTTGTACACCGCTAAGCCCCATTGGGGGAAAATAATAAGCAAAAACAAGAACTTTAAACATATACTACTGCGAACTTTTTGAATGATAATTAGGCGATTCTTTAGTAATAATAACATCATGCGGATGACTTTCGCGCAATCCGGCATTGGAAATTTTAACAAATTTACCGTTTCGTTTTAAGTCTTCAATAGTTTTAGCACCGCAATATCCCATCGAAGCACGTAATCCACCTATTAGTTGATAAATTGTTTCACTTAAAGGACCTCTATAAGGAACTCGCCCTTCTACTCCCTCTGGTACTAATTTCTTCACATCATCTTCCATATCTTGAAAGTACCTATCTTTACTGCCCTGCTTCATTGCACCAATAGATCCCATACCTCTATATACTTTAAACCTTCTTCCTTCAAATAAAACTTCTTCACCGGGTGCTTCTTCTACTCCGGCAAACATTCCTCCTATCATAACTGTATCGGCTCCGGCTGCAATCGCCTTAGCTATATCACCTGTTTGTTTTATACCTCCATCAGCTATTATAGGAACTCCGATTTTTCTTAATGATTTATAGACATCCAATACAGCAGAAACTTGAGGAATTCCAACTCCGGCAATAACTCTTGTAGTACAAATTGACCCAGCTCCTATTCCAACTTTGACCGCATTTGCACCGGCTTCCACTAATTCCAATCCGGCTTCTCCAGTCACTATATTACCAACTACTATTTGCAAATCAGGATATTTCTGTCTTATAAGTTTTAATGTTTTAATAACTCCTTCGGAGTGACCATGTGCCGTATCTATAGTAACTACATCCACATCTGCATTAACTAATGCCTCAACTCTATCCATATAGTCTGCAGAAACACCTATTGCAGCTCCAACTCGCAACCTTCCTAAATCATCTTTACATGCATTAGGATATTTTTTCTTTTTGACAATATCTTTATAGGTTATAAGTCCAAACAAATACCCGGAATTATCAACAACAGGCAATTTTTCAACTTTATATTGTTGCAAAATTCGTTCGGCATCTTCTAAAGTAGTTCCTTTTGGAGCTGTTATCAAATTTTCTTTTGTCATCAAATCTTTAACTTGTAAAGATAAATTTGGTTCAAATCTTAAATCTCTGTTTGTCAGAATACCTACAAGTTTACCGTTTTCATTAATAACCGGAAAACCCGAAACCTTGTATTTACTCATAATTTGTAATGCTTCATTAATTGTATTATCAGGTTTTAATGTTATTGGATGAAAAATCATACCGGATTCACTTCTTTTTACTTTATCAACCTCATCAGCTTGCTTTTCAATCGGCAAATTTTTATGAATAAACCCAAGTCCACCTTGAGCTGCCATTGCAATAGCCATTTGACTTTCTGTCACAGTATCCATAGCAGCACTTAAAAACGGAATATTAAGTTTAATATCTCGAGTTAAGTAAGTTGTTAAGTCCGTTTCTCGCGGCAAAACTGACGAGCGTGCCGGAATTAATAAAATGTCATCAAACGTAACCCCTTCATAAATTATTTTTTCATCTATCATTATAACCTCATTTTATTCAAAAGCTGAAATACCTGTTATATCTTCTCCGATAATTAATGTATGCATTTCATGAGTTCCCTCATAAGTTTTTACTGATTCCAGATTATTTGCATGACGCATCACCGGGTATTCATTTAATATACCGTTAGCACCCAATATCTCTCTAGCAACTCTCGCTATATCCAAAGCTATTTCACAATTATTCCTTTTTGCCAAAGATATTTGCGTATGCTTTATTTTACCATCGTCTTTTAATTGAGCTAATCTATAATTTAGTAGTTGTGCTTTTGTAATTTCTGTTAACATATAGACTAACTTAGCCTGTGTTAATTGAAATGCTGCAATAGGCTTATTAAACTGTATTCGCGATTTTGCATAATTCAAAGCCGCATCAAACATAGCTAACATAGAGCCTACAACTCCCCAAGCAATTCCGTAACGTGCCTGATTTAAACACATTAACGGAGCTTTTAAACCGCTTGCGTTAGGCAAAATGTTTTCTTCAGGAATAAACACATCATCAAAAATTAGTTCGCTTGTAATTGAAGCACGCAATGAGTGTTTGCCTTTCATTTCAGGTGCAGAAAATCCTTTTGTCCCCTTCTCTACAATAAATCCCCTAATAATTCCGTCTAATTTTGCCCAGACAATTGCTATATCTGCAATAGTGCCGTTTGTAATCCACATTTTCGCACCATTAATTAAATATCCGCCTTCAATTTTTTCAGCTTTTGTAATTAATCCCCCGGGGTTACTTCCATAATCCGGTTCGGTTAAGCCAAAACATCCTATTTTTTCTCCAGAAGCTAATTTATTTAACCAATAGTCCTTTTGTTTTTCACTACCAAAAGTATATATCGGATACATTACTAAACCACTTTGTACGGAAACAAAACTTCTAACACCGCTATCGCCTCTTTCCAGCTCTTGCATCACAATACCATAAGCAATATTATTTAATTCTGTACATCCGTATTTTTGAGGTAAATTTAAACCAAATAACCCTAATTCACCCATTTTTTTAATAAGATGTGTAGGAAATGTTCCTTCGGTATAATGTTTTTCAATAATTGGAATTACTTCTTCATCAACAAACCTACGAATTGTATCACGAAGCATTATCTCTTCTTCAGATAACATTTCGGATAAATCAAAATAATCTATTCCATTAAATTTATTCATATATCACTTCGTAATTGTTTTTAAATAATTGTTTTAATACACTATTACATATATTACTATTAAAACCTCTTGATTGCAAAAAACGATAAACCTTGCTTTTAGTTTTAATTTCATCGCTGTTTTTAATTGTTCTTATTTTAGCTTCTGCTAATTTTACTGCCAATGTAATTTCTGTATCAATATCAATATCACTCAATAATTCGTCAATTATCTCAGGTTCAATTCCTTCTTTTAATAAGTCAAACTTAATTTTTACACTACCTTTTTTCTTGTTATTTAATCTATCTTTAATAAAAAGTTTAGCAAACTCAAAATCGTCTAGATATTTATATTCCAAAAGTAAATTGATCACTCTATTAACAATATTTTCGTTGCTTATTTTCCGCAATAACTTTGTTTTAATAGATTTAATAGAGTACATTCTTATACTTAAAATCTTTTTTGCAAAATTAATTGCTATTCTCTCTTCATTCTGTTCAAAAATTTTGCTATAAACATCTTCACTAATTTCAGAGTTAGGAAAAAGTCTATATTCTAAAAAAATATCTTCAAAAAGCGAAATAACGTTATCATTATCAAACAAAACTATAACTTTATTATTTTGCTTCTTATTAGATATTACTTTCATATCATTTTTTCTTTAATTTGGGTTCTTCACTTGTTCCGTTAACCGGATTATCGGAATTAACTTCCATACCAAGTTTTTTCTTAACTTCAGTTTCAAGTTTTTTTAACAACTCACTGTTTTCCACAATAGCCAGTCGCAGCTGTTCTCTACCTTGGAATCTATCTTCACCGTAAGTAAACCATGCACCGCTCTTTTTTATTAATTCAAACTCAACCGCCATATCTATTAAATCACCGGCTTTACTAATCCCCTCATTATATAAAATATCAAACTCAACTTCTTTAAATGGAGGAGCAACTTTAGATTTAACTACTTTTACTTTTGTTCTGTTGCCAGTAATGTTTTGCCCATCTTTTATAGCCGAAATCCTTCTGATATCCATACGAACCGATGCATAAAATTTCAATGCATTACCACCGGTCGTAGTTTCAGGATTACCAAACATTACACCTATTTTACTTCTTAACTGGTTAGTAAATATAACACAAGTTTTACTTCTACTAATTGCACCTGTAATTTTTCTTAATGCTTGAGACATAAGCCTTGCTTGCATTGCCATTTGTGGGTCGCCCATTTCTCCTTCTATCTCGGAACGAGGCACTAACGCAGCAACCGAGTCAACAATAATTACATCAATAGCATTACTACGTATTAATGTATCAACTATTTCCAAAGCTTGTTCACCGTAATCAGGTTGCGATATCAATAAGTTTTGGGTATCAACCCCTAATTTTTTAGCATAACTAACATCTAAAGCGTGTTCAGCATCAATAAATGCACATATACCACCAAGTTTTTGAGCTTCTGCAATAACATGCAAACAAACTGTTGTTTTTCCTGAAGATTCAGGTCCATAAATCTCAACAATTCTTCCTCGCGGTACTCCGCCAATACCCAATGCATAATCTAACGAAATAGAGCCGGTACTAATTGCTTCAACTTTATTTATTACTCCGTCACCTAATTTCATTATTGCGCCTTTACCATATGTTTTTTCGATACCGAATATTGTATCTTCTAATATTTTAAGACGAGCATCTTTATCATTTGCCATTTTGCACCTTTATTTATTTTAATTTATATGTTTTCAATTTTGTATAAACCGAACCATTTTTTGTTAAGTCACTTTTCATTAAATAGAATTCAGTTGCATAATATTCAAGCGGTTCAATATTAATTTCTTTATAATTATTAACTAAGTTTGCATCTTTTTCGTTCTTAATTCTTAGTAAAGTAACATGTGGATTAAATTCTCTTTCATCTTTTTTAAAACCAATATTAAATAGTTCATTTTCTATATCTTGTTGTAAGTTTTCCATCAACTCGTTATTATAAAAATTAAACCATAGTATAAAAGGCTTTCCATATTTATTAAAAGTACCTAATTTATGCAATTTTAATTTCAAAGAATTATGTTTTAGCACAATATTATTTAGTAACCTATCAATTATCTCTATTATGTTCTGTTCGGTATCTCCCAAAAACTTCAAGGTAATATGAATATTTTCTTTTTTTTCCCATTTAAACTTACTGTAAGAATTCTCTTCTCTCAGTAAATTATCAATATAGTCAACTATTTCGGTACTTACCGGTAAAGCAATAAAAAGCCTATTCATTATATGGAATACCCAACAGATGTCTTCTTAAAAGCTCTAAAGCAGCTTGACCGGCTCTATCTTTATTTAATAACCTATCATCCCCAAATTTAAATTCCACTGCTGTACATACAGTTTCGTCAGCTATACCTATATAAACTAATCCGATAGGTTTATTAGCAGTAGC
>DAINPX010000138.1:0-7766 GCA_036743235.1 Melioribacteraceae bacterium | reverse complement strand
TGTTTTAACTTACAGTCCTATACGTTTTATATTCCAAACAGATTGGTGGCTTGTTAAAGGTAAATTTGCATGGAATAAACGTAAATGGTACACTAAATACATATTTACCATGTTTAGTGACGGCTGGCATTTCTTAAAATTCTTGAATATTGTTAGTTATATTATAGCAATAGTCTTAGCTTTTGGAAGTGTAAAGTTAAGTTTTACCTTAACAATTTTGCATATTGTTGTAGGATATACGTATGTAGGAGCGATTTTTGAATTAGCTTACAATTATATTTGGAGGAAGAGATGAGCACGAATTACGCAAGAGCGAGATGTGAAAATTGTGATAGTTGCATTAGCCTAAAAGTATATGAGGAAAATGACGGAATTTGCAATAAGTGTCAATCAAGGCAATATCCGCCCAATTGCTTTGATCCAAGAAAAGACATGCAAGCTTGGTGGATAACTACCTATTATATGTCTTATAACAAAAGACCTATAGATATGGCAGTGAAACGAGTTAGATATTCAAAAGGTTGCTCTGCAGCCGAGTAACGAGATTTTCTATAATAGTAGGAGTTTATAATGATTTGTCCAAAATGCGGGGATATCGAACACGGAATTATCCGAACAATAAGAGGTTTTGAATTTGATTTACGGGAAGTGTATTGTAAAAACAAAAAGTGCAATCACATTTACTATCAAAAAATAGAAAAAATAACGTATATTGAATTCAAGCTTCTAAAACAAGTTGACCAACCTTGTAAAGATGTGAGGATAACAAATGATGAATTTTAAGGAACAGCAAAAGAAGTTTATTAGGGAGCTTGAACTTTTCTTGGAGCTATGGAAGAAGACTAAAGCGAAAGACCCGCAGGACTTTAAAAACTTTATGGAAGATTTCAAACGCCGAATAAAGAACCAACAGTTTATTACTATTCGAGATACAGGTGATAGAGACGCTTTATTAACAATTTCGGATCAGATTAAAAACGATTTTTCGCAACTGGGTGAAAAGTACGGAAAGAAGATTTATGATATACTTAAGCAAGGGGTTAAAGAAGATACGTCCAGAACGCTTTTATATGATCGTGCAATGCGAGAAGTACGCAAAGGCAAACAATATGCCTATACTTGGATAAACACCGCAGAAAACGCCATAAATCAAGCCCAGAGGATAAGAGAAAACATTGAAGCCGGCGTAAAATACTTTAAATATGCCGGTCCCCCTGCAGATAGAGAGTTTTGTCAACATCTGTTGGATAAGGTTTACACTGTTGAAGAAATAGAACAAATGGATAACGGTCAAGGTTTGCCTGTGCTTTATTATCGTGGCGGCTATAACTGTCGTCATCGTTGGCAGCCTGTAAACGAATTTGCAAGTAAAGATCGTGGGAACGAAATACCAATTGCAGATAAAAACAAAATTGTTGAACTTAAACCGGTGAATATAACGGGAACGGTTAAACATAATAACAACAATAAAACAAATAGTGGGGAGATAGAGAAAGAACAGTCAAAATATTTTACTAAAACTATATTGAAAAATAAAATCAATGAAGCTTTGGATATTGATTTTAATAATGAATTTTATGAAGTATTTGACGGCTGCGTTTCAAGTATTGTGGCGAATGCGCAAGTAAAGGGGGCGTATTGTCGCGGTACTAATGTGCACATAAACACAAAGATTTATAACACGAAAAACACCAGGAAAGATGTAGCTGCTCACGAAATAGGACATGCGTTTGTTGAAAAATATCAATTAATAGAAGTAATAAGAGATATTAAAAATGCTAAAGTCGTGGTGAAAGGAATAAATATTAACCCTATATTTAAGGCACAATTTGATAAAAATTATCTTGCGGTGAAAAATAACTACAAGAAGTTAAGTGGGTGGTTAGGTAACAGAAAAGCAATCTACGATAAATATTTGGCAAAAGGTTTTACTAAGGAAGAAATTGACAGTCAGCTTAACCCAATATTTGATTATTTTGGAGCATTAACCAATGGGTCGATTGGCGGAGGGCACACTCCGAAGTATTACAAAAAAGACAAGGGAACATATGCAAAACATGAATGGTTTGCGAATGTGTCTTCTTTATATTTTAACGAAAGCAAAATTCTTAAAGATGAATTCCCGGAATTTTATAATATAATTAAAAACTCGTTTAAGGAGATAGTAGATGGAACAAAGAAAAGATGAAATATTGGCATTATACGGCGAAACAATAAAAAACATTAAAGACGCACAATCTATGTTGATGTATTTTAACCGTATATCAGAAGAAGTTTTTGAGGAAGAATACAAAAAAATGGTAATAGAAGCAATTGAAAATAACGCTTATATAGATTGCGAATATGATGTGTCGCCCGGAGTCTATGACGCAATAGATTATTTTACATTAGTCGATAAAAAAACAAAAAGAATTATCAAGGAATACAAAGATTAAAGAGATTTTGTATTTAAGCGTTCTTAGGTATTCTGATTAGTTTTTCAACTTCGGCAGCTATTAAAGGCTTGTAACCGGCTAAAATTTCTGCAATCTCGCTATCGGGCAAGCCTAAAAACTTACGGATAACTTTTCTTTTGCCAGCTCCCATAATTTGGTGGTAAATAGCTTTAGTGGCAGCCTCTTTATTGTTAAACCCGATAACAATATAGTCGTTCCCCCTTTCAACAATTGAGATACTGTTTAGCATGTTTCCGGTTAAGTGTAAATTAACTTTCCCGCTATCTTGAGGAAATCGGGAGCTTTTTAATTTAGCGTATCCACCAGGTATAATAACCCAATATTTCCCCCCTTTTTTCCGTCTGTATTCGGCGTCCTTACTCTTTATCAGCTTTTTGCCGGTAGTTTTCCAGCCAGGCGCAAAAAGAGCGCCTGCAGGGATATATAAAGGATTATTACTATATCTTTCAAATGGTTGCCCGTTAATGTCTTTCCCGCTTTGGGTGTTCGAGATTATTCTATCAATAACCTCGTTCCCTATTCTGTTAAGCAATTGTTTAGAAATAACTATTTCCACTTTTCACCACCTCTAAAAGTTCGTCATCTTCATTAGGCATTGTTAAACCTAAATTTTTATATACTTCTTCTTTAATTAACGGTATTCCGTTTTGTATGGCAATTTCAATGATACGTGCCTGTGTTTCAACTTCGCTATTGTCATCATAAACAAAATCAAATAAGAACGGGGATTCACTCGCATTTTTATCTACATTTCTTCTATAATCGTAAACTAAAAGTTGTTCGTTAATTATTTTCTTTGCAAATAGCATGTCGCTATATAAAATATCTTTTCTAATCAATTCTTGAACCTGCAAAGCTGCACGGCTGCCACCATTATCGGGTAAATCATTAACGTTTGCTTGCCCAAGTATTGCAATACTAATTTCATTGTTTAGCAACTCGATAAATAGTCTAAACGAATCTAACGATTTAGCGGAAGTCAAATCGTTAACTAAGAATTCTACATCTTTATCAGTAACCGCATAGTTATTTTTCAAAAAGCTATCCAAAGCTTCCGAAGCGTCTGCCTTTTGCCCGTCATCAGCTTTTGCTTGTATAAGACCTTTAAGTTTCTTGTTATAATTCCACCATTCTTGTACTGTTGCGTCTCTTAAAAATTCATGGTAGATTAAAGATCGCATTACACCGCCGATAATTTGTAAATCGCTTTTAGCGTATATGTACTCTCCAAAATTACCGTCAATAATTTCTTTTGTTAGCTTGCCGTTATCTCCCGTAATGGCTTTATACAAAATATTATCGGTACTTATGCCTGTTTCAAAAGGTAAAAAGTCTTTTAATATTTTAGGTCTAAAATAATTATCGGGTGAAAGCTCCCAATTAAGCTGTACAATAAAAGAACCGAATAACTGTGCGTCAATTGTCTTACTTAAAAGCATATCTATAGCCTTAGCAAGTCTTTTTTGCACTTCTTCGGCTTTATTCATGTCATCCCCTATAATTACGTATTTATAGCCACGTAATGCAATTTTACGGGTAGTGATTAAACCTTGTAATCTTGGGTTAGCTGTTGACATTCTGTGTAGTATAGCCATTAAAGGTCTTTGGTCTCTTCCGGCTTCAATAGTTGCTTCAGCCTGTTGTATGGCTGTTTTTATCTCCGGTAAAGTTGGGTAATTTTTATTTAATAAAGGTGTGTATTGGTACATTTATTTACCTCGTGTTAAAAGTTATCTAAATTAATTTTTGGCTGTTTGAAGGGCATTATAATTTGTCTGTCTGCAATCTTCCTTTCATGTAAATATTCATAAGCACAAATCAAGCTATCAGGGGCGTCATCTAAATTCCCTGCTTTTTTACTTGTAAAAGCAAAAAGTTGACCGATATATATTTTACCGTTCATAGTACTTCTGAAACCTGCAGGGAACAAAACTCTTTTTTCGTTCCACGTAAGCTGTATATTTTTGCTGAGATCATCCACTTTATATCGTTTATACTCAATTCTGTAAAAAGGGCTATCGTGTTGTTTACTCCAATTTTTCACCAAGTTAGTCCAGGTGCTTTCTTGAGTTACGTTACCGTCAAAAGCAATTCCTATTGTATTAGGCAGCTTCAATAAAAAAACTGCATTCAGTAAGTCGTTACTATCCGAAAAGCTTTGGCTGATAGCGTCAATAACGTAATACATGTTAGTTTTACCGCTATATCCAAGATGAGTTATCGCTGTAGTATCCCCCTGCCCTTTTAACGATAAGTTTGGATCTACATAAATAACTGATTTTACATCTCTTGGTAAAACGTCATATTCTTGATAAAAATCTTTTATAAATACCGTTCCGGTTTGTATCTCGGAGCGAACCCCCTCGCCGAATACTGCCCACATACTCGGATTTATTAATTTTAACCTTTCAATTTCCAATATCTGTTTTTTGCCTAAAAAAGGGTTATCTCTATAGGTAGAAATAATGAGATGTGCGTCATCACGTTCAAGTATATTAGTAATTATCCAATGAGTTTCGGAAATAGAGGGGTTATAATCTAAAAATATCTTACCGGATGTACGAAAATTTAATTGTAAAAAGCTATCTTCATCAATTTCGTTAGCTTCGTTTATCCAAAGTATATCTCTTTTACGCCCTCTTACCTTTTGTTCATCGTCCAAACTGAAAAATTCAACCGTGTTGTTATTCAAAATGTAGGTGTGCTCTGTTTTGTTGTGGTTATTCTCCGAATATTCGTTTAAGCCTTTTAGAATATCAAAAAAATCACGCATAACAGTAGCACGTAACGAGGGGAAGGCTTTCCTAACAATAGAATAAACACGCCCTTCATTTTTGTGGCATAAAAATATAATAAGCTGGGCAATAGAAAAAGTTTTGCTGCTTCTTGTCCCCCCTTGATTAACAATAATGTTAATTTTAGGGTTTCTATAAGCTTCTAAACTTTTAGTAAATACCTTTGTATGTTTAATTGTCAGTTCCATTTTCCTCTTTGACCACTTCAACCAACCTAATTACGTTAATAGGCTCGCCGGCGGTGGTTATATCAAGTTTGTGGTTTTCCTCACCATATCCTCTCTCTTTCCCTTTTTTGGCAAGATAGAATTTAATTAGCCCTTCGCACCCCTCATCAATCATATCAAACATCTTATCCTCTACCAAATCAAGCGTTTTATTAAGCTCGTCATTATAAGCCTGCAAAACATCCGGATTCTTTTTGATGAAGGCGTCAAGTCCTGCCCAGCTCGAACCGATACGGCTTGCAATTAGGGATATAATCCCTCTACTGCCCGGAATAGCCTGTAAAACTTTTGTTTTGTTTATTCTTACTCTCTGTTTCATTGTTTCATATTCCAAACCTTATTTGTGTTTTGGCTTCTAAATGAATTACTGCTTTATTACTGAACTCCGCAAACAATTCAAGCGGGCTATTTTCAAAATATACCGGTACATCTAAAAGCAATTGAGCTATATTACCCGTTATTTCAATAGCTTTCCCCTTTGCTTCAGAGATATTTTTATCGGCAGCCCCCACAAATAAATCAACTGTCAAAGTGATAACTCCGCAACTGCTGCTTACCGTGTCGTTTAGGTCAAAATGCACATAAACAAAAGGAGCTTGTATATTAAAATCGATTGTATCGCTCGCCTCCGCTACTTGTTTTATCCCTAAAGTTAGCTTGTTGTTTTCAAGCAACCCTAAAATAGTTGATGTTGTATCTTTATAATCTCCTACCATTCGTCAACTCCTATTATAGGTTTAATAAGGCTGTTGGCTATATCCGGCGTGGTAACTTGCATACCACTTAAAAGCTCCCCTGCAAATACATAATCTTTCTCGATCTCTGTATTAAAATCATCGCTTAAATCAACCAGCAAATTTTTTGCAAGTCTTTGTAAAATTAAAGCTGCTGGTAGATGATATTTTGTTTCGGTGTCATCTTCCGGAACAGAAATTCCGTAATGTGAGCTGATTATATAATCAACTTGAGGGTTTAAAGTATCAAAATTAGTTACTCCTTCCGATACTTCATCGCTTAAAGCTGCATAAATGGAAGGTTTAACATATGGTTTAATTTGTGAAAGGTTTATAAAGCTCATAGTAAAAATCCTATTGTTTTGCACAAAAATAATTAAAAATATGTCCTAAAACCTCAAAAATGCTATATGCGCAGGCGCAGGCGCATATGCACAAAATTTTAAAGTTTTTGCATTATTTTTAGGCTAAAACAATCAAAAATAGGCAGCATATGAAAATAAAAAAAATAATAGACGGTAAAGAAGTTGAAATTGAGATTTCTGACGCCGAACTTAAACAAGCAGGTTTTCATACTCAAACCTCTTTATTGGAAGATGAAGAACTTTTTTCCGAAGCTATGCAGATGAGAGGTGTTAAAATAGACACTAAAAAGAAGTCTATTGAAAACCAAACAATTGTAGAGCTAACTAATTTAGTAAAAGGCTTGCAAGATAGCTTAAACGAAGAGAAAAAAGCCCGTGCCGAAGCGATTAAGTCGCTTGAAGAAAAAAGCAAAAAAGAGCTTACTAAAAAAATAGAATCCGATATTGATACAGCTGTAAAGGAAGGTAAAATAACCCCCGAACAAAAAGCAACTTGGCAGGATAGACTTTCAAAAGATTATGAGGGTTATTCTGTTATATTAAGCGAGCTGCCTAAAACAGCAAGCCCAAATAACGCAGCTCCAAACAGCACAAAGCAAACAAACTTACCGGCAGGCAATACAAACACGGTGAAACCGGATAGCCCGATAGGACAAAAAATATTAGAAAGAAATAATTTAATTAATAATTAACAAAAAGGTAATTGAAATGAAAATTGATCAAATAAGCGCATTAACAGGCAGAAGTGCCGGTTTATTAACTAAAATGTTGGAAATAGCTCCTTTATTCCAATATGCCGAATTCCGTAAGGACTATTCATCCGCAAGAAACGTTCCGGATAAAACAACTTTTTCCGGTAGTGCTGCACGTGCCGAAAACGCTGCATTAACTAAAGACGCTCAAACTCCTACAACTTCTACCGTAAATTTAGCATTATACGGTCGTGAAATTGCTATTGATGACGTTCGTAAACTTGATACTGAAATTTCGGGCAGTCCTGTAGGTTTGCAGAAGTTCGCAGATAGACAATTAAGTGCTCTTGCAGTTAAGTTGGCACAAGAAGTACAAAACCATATGTTAGTTGGTACTGCTGCTTCTAATGAAATGTTAGGTATCAGTAATTTTGTAAAAGACGCAGCTTCAGGCGGTCAAACTGCAGCATTAGGCTTTACTGCAGCAGAACAGGCAG
>DAINPX010000137.1:0-7790 GCA_036743235.1 Melioribacteraceae bacterium | reverse complement strand
CGACCATAAGTAAAGGAAAGATTTGTTGTATTAATATAATCGTGTGTTGTACCTTGAATAAACACAAACTCAACACTCTCCTGATTATATTTAACAGTTTGAGAAGTCCATACTGTAGGTGCACTAGCTAAAGGAAGTTTAGCTCTTTCTTTGTATTTTTCATAATCTTCCATTTTTAAGTTCTTACGGTTTCGTATTTTCCACCACGGAACGTCATTATTAAACCATTCCCATTTATCTATATATAAGTTATCAGAACCTAAAGAACTTACACCTTTTTGAAATGATTGGTTTATTCCTTTAATTGCTGTTGACATCAATACAACACTCGCTACACCAATAACTATACCCAAAGTAGTTAGTACCGAGCGTACTTTATTTGCTTTTATTGCTCTTAACGAAATAAACAATCCTTCTTTTAATTCAAACAGAAAATTTTTCATTTTTTACCTTTTTAAATGTTAGCTGCCCTTTTTACGGGAATTACTCTGTTTAAAACTTGTTCATCTTTTTCAACTAAACCATCACGTACTCTTATAATTCGTGCGGCATGTTCGGCAACAGATTCCTCATGAGTAACCAAAATAATAGTATTTCCGGCTTGATGTAATTCATTAAATAAATACATTATATCTTCGCCTGTTTTGGAATCTAAGTTACCCGTTGGCTCGTCTGCTAAAATAATTGAAGGTCTTGTAACTAATGCTCGTGCAATTGCAACACGTTGTCTCTGACCACCGGATAATTCATTCGGTTTATGTGTCATTCTATCAAGCAAACCAACGTGGGTAATTGCTTCAATTGCCCTTTCTCTTCTTTCGGTTGCTTTAATTCCGGCATATATTAGCGGAAGTTCAACATTATGTAAAGCATTTGAACGAGGTAGCAAGTTGAAAGTTTGAAAAACAAAACCAATTTCTCTATTTCTTATCTGAGCCAGTTCGTTGTCATTCATATCGCTTACATTTAATCCGTTAAAGTTATATAACCCTTTAGTCGGTGTATCCAAACATCCTAAAATGTTCATTAATGTAGTTTTACCGGAACCACTGGGTCCCATTATTGCCACATATTCGTTTTTATCAATTTTTAATGAAACGTCTCGTAAAGCAAAGACTTCTTCGCTTCCCACTTGATAGATTTTAGCTATATGCTCAATTGTTATTATGTTCATTTTAAGATCCGTTATTTTTTTGAAGTGTTGTCTTTACCTTTTTTTTGCACCATCACTTTTAAGTTATCTTCAAGTTCTTTTGAAATGGCTCTGTAAGGTCCGTTAACAATTTCTTCATTACCGTCAAGTCCTTCTTTAATTTCAATATAAGTATCATCACTTATACCGGTCTTAACTTTTACTAATTTTGCTTTATTATCAATTATAGAAAAAACAACTTCATCGGGTTTAGATTGTTTTTTGGTAACTTTTTCTTTGTTATCGTCATCTTCCGAAACACTGCCGTTAGTATTAATTATTTTACCTTGCTGCGTTCTTGCAGTAACACTTTGAATAGGCACCGACCAAACATTATACTTGGTTTCGGTTTCAATTTCAGCATCGCACGACATACCCGGTCTAATATTTTCGCCTTCGGTATTTAATATTATTTTAATTTCAAAGTTCACTATTTCGTCCTGCGTTCCCAAACCTGAAGATTTTGCACTATTTCCGATCTGAGTTACTGTTCCAATAAACTCTCTATCTCCAAAAGCATCTATTTTAACTTTAGCCGTATCACCAATACTAATTAATACTACGTCATTTTCATCTACATCTACTGTAGCTTCCATCAAGTTTAAATTTGCAACAGTCATTAAGTTGGTACCCTGACTAAAACTACTTCCTAATACACGTTCACTTAGCTCAACATTTAATGCGCTAATTGTACCGTCAATTGGAGAATATATTGTAGTTTTTGCTAATTGTTCTTGTTGCTCTTTTAACGATTCTTCAGACTGCAATATTGCAGATTTTTGTGACTGGAATTGCCCTAAACTTTGGTAATAGTTAGATTTGGCAGTTTCCAAATCCGAATCGCTAGCAAGCTTTTTTTCATGCAAACCTTGAATTCGTTTATATTCTTTCTCAACTCTTTCCAAATTTGCTTTTTGAACATCAAGTCCGGCTTTTGCTGCTTCTAAACTTGCCAAGGCTCTATTTCTTTGGGCGACATAAATATCAGGTTTAATTTTAATTAATAATTGACCTTTTTTAACTTTATCACCTTCTTTAATCGGTAATTCTACTATTTCTCCAGTTACTTCCGGTGTTAATACTACTTGATATACAGGATTAATTTTACCGGTAGCAGAAACCATTTGTGTTATTGTTCTTTTTTTAACTTTTTCAGTTTGTACCGATACAATTTGTTCTTTATCACCGCTAAATGCAACAATTAATATTATAATTAATAACAATAATCCTAAACCGCCAAATATAAACAGTTTTTTTCTATTTTTCTTTGATTGAGCTTTTCCCATTATATAAATCTCCTATTAAAATTTATTCGTATTTTTTATAATCTAATTTTCCTAATGCATTAACTAATTTATCTTTCATCTTAAAGAATAAAAATTCAGAATCAATATAAGCTCTTTGAGCGTCAACGTAGTTTTTATCCGCTTGCATAACATCTAATATTGTACCACCACCTAAAGTATATTTTTCATTATACAATTTTCTGTTTTCTTCGGCTGATATTACATTTTTTGAACTAACTTCCAACTGTTTTTTTGCTGCAATTAGATCTTGATAACTCTGTTTTATTTCTATTTTAATTTTCCTCTCCAACGAAAGTAAATCTTCATTACTATTTTTTGCCTGAATTTCTGCTTGTTCTATTGCACTTTCTGTTGCCCATCCGCTAAAAACAGGAATGTTTAACGATAATCCAACAGACCATATTTTTCTATCAAATAAATCACCAACTTCAATTGAATTTGTAGAAAAAGAATAGTTTCCTGAAAGGTTAGGGTACAAATTACTTTTTGCGATCGTAATATTATTATAAGCAGTTTCCAATAAAAGCTTCTGACCTTTGTAATCTGCTCTGTTTGTTAATGCATCATTTACCATTTGTTCAATTGAATCAAACTCAGATGTTAACGATTTTGTATCTATTTTACTTTCATCAAATGGAATTTCAAATTCATATTCCTTTAAAACATCAAGCGACAAAAAATTTAATAAATTACTTTTAGAAGTCTCATATTCGTTTGCTGTTTGAATATGTTGTAATTCTGCATTACCATATTGAACTTGTTGTGCATATAAATCGGCTAAAGATGCAGCACCTAATTTATTTCTTTCTTGAATGGTCTCTAATAGTCTTTTATTGTACTTTAAATTTTCATCTCTAACACTTAACATTTTTTGCATGTTTAAAACAGTATAGTATAACTCCGTTGTTTGATAAACAATGTCTTGTTTTAGTTTTTCTAAACTTAATTTTGCGGCATAATAATTGTTTTTGCTTCTATCCAACGTTGCAAATGAAGATAGTCCGTCAAATAAAGTCCAACTACCTCCGGCACTTAAACCATAACTTCTACTATCAATAGTTGTTTCCGGCCTGCCAACATAATCACCAAATTCATTTAATTGGGTTGTCCCTTTATCTTGTACTTTTTGCCAATTCCAACTTCCTCTTAATCCAAAGTTTGGTAAAAAATTGCCGTAAGAACTTTTAATATTACTTTTATCGGCTTCAATACTATTTACCGATTTAATTACCGTACTGTTCTTTTGAAGGGCAATTTTTATTGATTCATCCAATGTTAATTTAGATTGAGCCAAAATTGCTATGTTAAAAATAAAAATTAATAATAAAACTGACCTGATATTCATTTTTTCTCCTTATGTGCAAAAAAAATTATTTTCTATTTATTAGGACGGAATAAATTTAAAAAAGTTTAATGTCTTTACAATTTTTTACAAATTTATGTATAAATCTTTTATTTCTAAAAGATAATTATATGCTGCATCATAATCATTGGGAATTTTTCCCTCCAATATAGCATCTTCAATTGCCTCTTTAATTTTTCCAACCTTCTCAGAAGGCTTCAATTTACAAACATCCATAATAATTTTACCATCTACGGGGCACTTAAACAACCTAAGTTTATCTTTTTCTTCCACCTCTTTAATTTTTTTTACAACTATCTCATAATTTTCTAAAAATTTATCAACTTTATTAGGGTTATGACTTGTAATATCAGCTCTACACAACGTAATCAAATCATCTAATGATTCTCCTGCCTGAACAATTAACCGCCTTATTGCCGAATCTGTAACAGTTTCGTCAACTAATGCCATGGGACGAAGATGCAGGCGTATTAGTTTTGTTACATAGTCTATTTGTATAAAAGGAAACCTCATTTTTTTAAATATCCCCTTTACCATTCTGGCTCCTAATTCTTCATGCCCGTGAAAAGTCCAACCTATTCCTTCATAAAATCTTTTTGTTGCAGGTTTTGCAATGTCATGTAGTAAGGCTGCAATTCGTAACCATGTATTATCTGTAACTTTCGAAATATTATCAATAACTTTACATGTATGATAAAAAACATCTTTATGATGATAATCTTGCCTTTGTTCTACCCCCCCTAAATTATGTACTTCAGGAAATATTTCTTTCATTACTCCGGTTTTGTAGAGGTAAATTAAACCTATTGAAGGTGTTTGCGAATTAATAATCTTTAAAAATTCGTCGGTAATTCGTTCTTGGGATACAATCTTTAAGCGTTCTGCCATTTTTTCCGCAGCTTCTAATATCTTTTCATCTACATCAAAGTTTAATTGAGTAGCAAATCGAAAAGCTCTTAATATTCGTAATGGATCGTCACTAAATGTTTCTTCGGGATTTAGCGGGGTTCTGATAATTCTTTCTTCAATATCTTTAATACCATCAAGAGTATCAATTAATTCCCCTATTGTTTTTTGGTTGAGCGAAACTGCCAATGTATTAATTGTAAAATCTCGCCTCATTATGTCATCAATAAATGTTCCAACCTTTACTTGAGGTTTTCTGCTTAAAAAATCATAAGATTCTTTTCTGGCTCCAACAAACTCCAGATTCATTCCTTTATAAATAAAATGAGCTGTTCCAAAGTTTTTGAACAAATTGATATGCTCAATCCCTAATTTCTCTGCAACTTTTGAGGCAAAAGCAACGCCATCACCCACAACCATTATATCTATATCATTTTTTAAGGGTCTTTCTAAAATAATATCCCTTACATATCCGCCAATTAAATAAACTTCAGTATTTTCAGCTTCGGCAACTTCTTTAATATTAATAAACAATTCATTTTTTATAACAATATCAATTTTCAATTTACTTCCTTTTTATATCCTTTTTTATAAACCAATTAATTTTTTGTAATTTACTAAAATATAAACTCTCTTTATCTTTTTCAACGTTCAAATATTTACATATATTTATTATTTTTTTAGAAAATTCATAGTCGCCTTTAATAAAATACTCTTCTGCAAGTATTTCCAGCTTTGTTATCATATATTTATTTTGTTTTAAGTCATCATCAATAATTTTATTAATAAAATTTTTAGTTTCAACATTATTACTATTCATAAATAAAATTTTTAGAGTGTCCGATGCTAATTTATTAAAATTAAAGATAGTTTCATTAACAATGTATTCTTTGGATAATTCCGTATTAGTTTTTGTTAACTCTTTTAATTTATAAACTTCTAAATTAAAAGTTTCACTAACGTTATAATGAAGTAAGTTTTCAAAACACTTACTTTGTTTATTATTTGTAAAAACCTCAGTTTTTCCAATTAAAAATAACAACGGATAATAAATATTTGTATTTTCCGTTTTCATTATTACTTTACTTAGCACTCTATTTGCGTTGTAAAATTTTTTCTCTTTAAAAAGTGAAAGAATAAAACCATAGAAAGCATTATAATTGTTACTTTCTTTAAAAAGCTTTTTATATTCCCTCTCTGCTAAAAAATATTTCCCGCTATTATAGATATTGGCAATATATTCTAATTTATATGCTACATATCGTGCACATTTTTTATTAACAAAAGGTGGATAACCAAAATAGTATATTGCCTTATGTTTATTATAATTAAATTGTAAATTGTTGATATACTTTAAATAACTTTTAAATACATTATCATTATATTTTATATTTGTTTTTGCAATTGAGCCGTACTTATAATATTCAAATAATTTTTTGTTTCCGTATGTATTTTTAATGTATTTCAGGAAAGATCCGGATAAAATATACCCTACAGAAGAATTATAATTAAAAAAATTTAATCCTTTAAAAATATGTTTTGGGTTGATATCAAAATATTTAATTGAATGAAAAGCAAACATATCTAAATTTCTTTTAGGCTCAATTTGTTCTTCTATAGCCATTGCAAAACCTTCAATTAATGCCGGACTAAAACCGTAAGCTAATTTTAATGGTGTAATACCTATTTCGGCAGAAAATATATGTATTATTTCATGTAACAAGTTCCTTTCAATTGAATTAATACCGATATGGATTTGATACAACCATGGCTTTGTAACATCGGCAGCAAATGACCCAAATAATTTACCTTTATTATAATTGTTGCTATAAATAAAGGATTTAATCTGTTTTATAGGTGAAAACCCTAATTCCTCCTTAACCCTTTCATAATAATACTCATGTAATAAACCTATTCTATTTTTATCTTCTTTACTAACAGTTTTGTCAAAATAAATAGTGAAATGATTAGTATTTTCAATATTATTTAATTCACTCTCCAATCTTACATAATTTGTACTCAACCCCAGATATGGTTTCAATACAAACAAAATGCCAAATAAAGTTAAACCTAAGCAAATTTTAACTATTCTATTGTTAATAAATATTCCTGCAATTATTAAAAAAATTCCAACAGTAATTGTTAATAATCGGCTTAAAGCTAAATATAAGTCAATTTTTATTAACTCATCATATATAGTTCCCGGGAAAAAACCTAAAATGTGGTTATAAAAATATATCTGTGGATAACAAATTAATTCGACAAGAATATCAGACAATATAAAAAACGTAAATAAAATGAAGGTGCTTTTTTGATATTTTATTTTTAACGTTCTAATAAATTCATATAATGAATACCCTAAAAAACTTGAAGGCAACACAAACATTACATAAAATTTTAGACCAAAAATAAAAGAGCAATAACCAAAAATTGTTTCACTTATTAATGAAATAAATATTGGAATAAAAAACAATATAATAAGTAATTTAAGTTTATTACGAATTTTTAAATTTAATTTTTCAGAATTAAATAAAAAAAACCAAATAAAATATTGAAGAAATGAATTAATAACAGAAAATTCATAACCCATTTTATTTGTAATAGGTATAAATTGCAAGAATATATTAAAAGCAATGAAAACAACTAATACAAAAAATATCTTAAACTTTATAAATAGCTGTAACAAATTAATATTCAGTAGTAGCTACTCTTTTAATATCCGCACCTAAACTACATAATTTTTCTTCAATTTTTTGATAGCCTCTATCAAGGTGATAGATTCTTAAAACCTCAGTCAAACCTTCTGCTGCCAATCCTGCTAAAACTAAACTGGCACTGGCACGTAGGTCTGTTGACATAACTTTAGCCCCTTTTAAACTTTTTACTCCTTTAACAACAGCCGAATTTTTTATTACTTCTATATTTGCACCTAAACGATTAAGTTCGTCAACATGTTTAAATCGGTCAAAATATATATTATCGGTTATTGTCGAAGTTCCGTTAGCAACAGTCATTAATGCAG
>DAINPX010000136.1:0-7797 GCA_036743235.1 Melioribacteraceae bacterium | reverse complement strand
TATTTATGTTGATGATTTGCAAAAAGATATAATTACCGATGTTGAAGAAGATAACAATGTGAAAGTAACTCCAACCGAATTTGTATTAAATCAAAACTATCCAAATCCGTTCAACCCGGCTACGGTTATTAGTTTTAGCATTCCAAAAGCAGAGAATGTAAAATTATATGTTTATAACTTATTGGGTGAAAAAGTTACTACTTTAATTAACTCCGATCTAAATATAGGTAACCATAAAGTTACTTGGAACGGAAAAAATGATTTTGGAATTACCGTTCCTTCAGGTGTATATTTCTATAAGTTGGAAACACCTTCATTTAATCAATCACGTAAGATGATATTGTTAAAGTAAAACAGATAATTAATTAATTAATAAATAAAATCCTCGCCAATTTAAGGTGAGGATTTTTTTTTTGCTAAACTTCGTTTTTATAAACTCAGCTATGAAAGTTCTTTCCCAATAACAATACCAAGTATTAAAAATGCACCCAAAAGAATTCCACCTACCAAAAATAAATTTTTAACAATTGTGCCGGTAACATCCAATTTATTTATAGTTAAATAATCAAATTGGTTGGTTTTTACAGAAAAGGAAGAACTATCGGATAATGTGCCTTTAATCAAATAATTATTATCTACTAATTTACCCCCTTCACTATTAAAAATTATTTCATTATTATTTAATAAAACCAATTTTTTAATAGTAATTGATGAATCAATATCTTTTATTAAAACATTTGGTTCTATAACTGATTTAATACTATCAATAGGAACTGACAAGAAAAAGTTTTTAGTATTGTAACCTTCAATTGAATTAGGCAATTTATAACAAATTGCATCTTTGTTAATAAATGAATATAAGGAATCATTAATAGATAGATTAATAACATTATTATGCGACTCGTCTAAATTGAATGGATTAAGTTTAACTGGTTTAGAAGCAGTACAACCGAATGTAAAATTTAAAAATGTAATTATTAATATACTGTTTAAAATCGGCTTGCTCATAATTATTGCCCATTTATTGTTGAATAATATTACTAAAATAATGTATTTTATCAACCTTATCAAGGTAAAATATAATATTTAAATTAATATTTTTATAAGTTTTTTCTCATTTTTTTGAACTGTTTTTTTGTTTTTTTTATTGTTATTTTATAGTGTAAATAAAATAAAAGTTTGGTAAAAAAACGGAGTTAAATGATACCTGTAATTCATACGTTAAATATTGTTTTGCCAATATTGTATTTAGTAACTTTTTTAACATATGTTTACGATTTTGTAGAGGATAAGTCATTATTCAGAAATGCAAAACGTTTGTTTCTTTTTATCACAATTTTAATTCAAGTATTCTATTTATTTGCAAGAACAATTGAATTTAATCATCCTCCTATTACTAATAAGTTTGAGATTTTTACTGTATTGGCATTTTCTTTAGCTTGTTGTTATTTTGTGTTAGAACTTATTACAGATATAAGAGGTACGGGAATCTTTATACTTTTTTTATCGCTCGTTTTTCAAATTATTTCAACAATATTTATACAAGATTTAGTAAGTGTTCCGGAAGTATTAAGAAATAGAATGCTTGGTATGCATGTTATTTCTGCATTATTGGGATACTCCGGTATCACAATATCGGCTGTACAATCATTACTTTATTTAATGTTGTATCATTCTCTAAAAACTAAAAAATACGGATTAATATTTAATAGATTGCCAAATATCGAAATATTGGAAAAATTAAGTTTTAACAGTATGATAATAGGATTTATTTTATTAACTATTTCTATTTTTATTGGTATAGTGTGGTTACCTGAAGCATTTCCAAACTTTAGTTATTATGACCCAAAATTAATAACTACTGCACTAATTTGGGTTTTATACAGTATTGGAATTTTATTAAAACTAACTTCTAATTTATATGGCAGAAAGTTTGTAAATTTTTCTATTGCCGGCTTTATTATTGCATTATTTTCTTTAATATTGGGTAATGTGCTTTCATCCAGTTTTCATACTTTTTATTAAGAAAGTAGTAAAATTAATATGAATATTATTCTTGTTTCAATAAATCATAAAACAGCTCCTATCGAAATACGTGAAGCTCTTCATTTAAGTAATAATGAAATAGTTGACTTTATAGGTATATTAAAGCAAAATTATTTACTTGAAGGTTTAATTTTAACCACCTGTAATAGAACTGAAATATTAGGTATTCCCAAAAATACAATATTAATTCATGATAAAATAATTGATGAATTAATTAATTTTAAATCAGTTACAGGTATAAAAAAAGAACATTTTACAAGTTATTTTTCATGTAGTGCAGTAAAGCACTTTTTTTCGGTGGCAGGCGGAATTGATTCGTTAATAATAGGTGATAGTCAAATATTGGCTCAGGTTAAAGAGGCGGTTCAAATATCAGAAGAAAATAAATTTGTAAGTTATTATCTTAATCGATTATTTGATACGGCAATTAGGGTTGGTAAACGTTCAATTAAAGAAACAATAATAGGAGAAGGGGCGGTTTCTATTAGTTATGCTGCTGTACAAGTAGTAGAAAAAGTTTTTGCAAATCTTTATACAAAAAGTGCATTAATTATAGGGGCGGGGGAAACAGCAGAACTTGCTGCAATTCATTTAAGGAATAAAGGAGTTGGAAGAATTACAATTACTAACCGAACAAAAGCTAAAGCCGAAAAACTTGCCGATAAAATTCATGGAGAAATTATTCCGTTTGAATTTTTTAAGGAATATTTACACAATTACGATATTATTTTAAGTGCAACAAGTTCAAACGGTTATATTTTGGAATATACAGATATAAAAGAAATGATGAAAAAAAGACGTTATTCGGCAGTTTGTATTATGGATATAGCTATTCCAAGAGATATTAATCCTATTACAAGTAATTTGGATAATGTATTTTATAACGATATCGATTCGCTTAAAATGATTGTTGATCAAAATATTAAAAAAAGAGAAAAAGAAATACCGGTAATTGAAAACATAATTATGGAAGAAATGGTAAATTTCTTTTCTTGGTATAATTCATTAGATGTTATTCCGGCAATTAAAAATTTACGTTCATTTTTTGAACAAATAAAAGAAGATGAATTAAATAAAATTAGACATAAAGTAACAGAAGAAGATTTTGTTAAAATTGAGGAAATGTCAAAAAGGTTAATAGGCAGGTTGTTGCATAACCCTACCTTAAAATTAAGACAACTATCCGAAAATGGTAGAAATTATGAGGAGACGGCAAATAGTATTTTATTAATTAAGGAAATATTCAATTTAAACTTAGAAGATAAATGAAAGAAAACTTAAAATTGGTTATTGGAACAAGAGGCAGTAAATTAGCAATGTGGCAAGCTGAGTTTATAAAATCGGAATTGTTAAAATATCATCCGGATTTAATAATCGAGATTAAGTTAATAAAAACCAAAGGCGATAAAATACTTGATGTAGCATTATCTAAAATTGGAGATAAGGGGTTGTTTACAAAAGAACTTGAAGAGCAATTATTAAATAATGAAATAGATTTAGCGGTTCATAGTTTAAAAGACCTACAAACAACATTATTCCCCGGTTTAATTATTGCAGCCATTACAAAACGACATCCTGTTGAAGATGTATTTATAGGAAAATCTTATTGTAAAACTATTTTTGATATTAAGGAAGGGGGAACGGTTGCAACCGGTGCTTTAAGAAGAAGAAGTCAGTTAAAACATCTACGCCCTGATATAAATATTGTTGAATTAAGAGGGAATGTTACCGGCAGAATTCAAAAATTTTTAGATTCGGATTGGGACGGCATTATTTTAGCACGTGCAGGAGTTGAAAGATTAGGATTAAATAATTATATTTCTTCAATAATCGGTTTAGATTATTTACTTACTGCCCCGGGACAAGGTGCATTAGGAATAGAGATTAGAGAAAATGACGAAAAAGTTATTAAATTAGTATCTGTATTAAATGATAAAGATACGGAAATTTGTGTAAGAGCCGAAAGACAGTTTTTAAAAACACTTGAAGGGGGTTGCCAAGCTCCTATTGCTGCATATGCAAATATACTAAGTAATGGTTTAATTTTGGATGGATTTGTCGGTTCTTTGGATGGTTCTGTTACTTTTAGAAAAAGATTAAGAGGAAAAATTAAATATCCGGAACAATTGGGTGAAAAGTTAGCAAAAGAAATAATGGAAGTAGGAGCTAAAGAAATTTTGGATGCAATATTTAAGGATGCCCGAAGGTAGATGGAAAATAAGACCTATAAATTAAATGCAGTTATTTGTGGTTCCGAAGATAAAAATGACGAGTTAATAAAACAGTTTAATAATATCGGAATAAATATTATATTATTAAAAACTATTAATATTGTACCTATTGAAATAGAAGATTTATCACTTTTTGATAAAACTTTTGACTACACAATTTTTACTTCAAAAAATAGTGTTATAAGTTTGTTTAATTTATTGGAATCAAAAAAACTTAAACTAAATAGTAAAAAAGTTGTGTGCATTGGTAAAAAAACTAAAGAAGTATGTAATAATTATGGGGATTTTAATATTGATGTTCCGTCACAAAATAGCTCATCGGGTGTTTTTGCATATTTCTTAAATAAGTTTTTAATTGATAAGGAAATTTTAATACCGGGTTCTAAAATTTCAAACCAATGGTATATTGAAAGGTTAAAACAAAACGGAGCAAATGTACATTTTATTCCTGTTTATGATAATGTAGCCACTAAAAAAGAAGAACTTGAAGAAGTTTTTAATAAAATTACTGATAGTATAATTAATTTATTTGTATTTACAAGTCCTTCGGCATTTAATAATTTAATTGAAATTGAAAACTTAACGGATGTTGTTAAATATTTTAACGGCAAAAAAATTGCTGCAATAGGAGATGTAACTAAAAAATCGCTTGAAGATAGAGGATTGAAGGTGGATATTGTACCTGAAAATTTTAACTTTAACGATTTACTTATTAGCATTAACCGGTATTATAATAGTAAGGAGAAGAATTGACTAAAATAAAAAATGATTTAATAATTAAGGCATTAAAACGAGAAAAAGTTGAAAGAACACCAATTTGGGCTATGAGACAAGCCGGACGTTATTTGCCTGAATATAGAAATATAAGAGCTAAAAGTGACTTTTTAACCATGTGTAAAACTCCCGAGTTAGCTGCCGAAGTTACAATTCAACCGGTAGATATTATTGGGGTTGATGCGGCTATTTTATTTTCGGACATTTTAGTAATTCCTGAAGCTATGGGGATGCACTTAATAATGAACGAAGGAAAAGGTCCTGTTTTCCCTAATCCTATTAAAAATTTGGATGATATTAACAAACTGAAAATGATTAATTCGGAAGTTGAATTGAAGTATGTAATGGACGCAATTAATTTAGTTAAAAAGGGGTTGGATAATAGAGTTCCTTTATTAGGGTTTAGCGGTTCTCCTTTTACTTTGCTAACATATATGGTTGAAGGTTCGGGGTCAAAAACTTTTAGCAAAGTTAAATCGTTTATATATAATAATCCAAAAGAAGCACATATTTTATTAAATAAACTATCTACAATTATAGCCGATTATTTAAGTGTCAAAATTGCAAATGGGGTTAATGCGGTTCAAATATTTGATACTTGGGGGGGGATTCTTTCTCCTTCGGATTTTGACGAATTTAGTTTGCATTATATTCAAAAAATTGTATCGGAAATTAAAAGAAAAGATGAACCTATTATATTATTTGCAAAGGGAGTTCATCATAGCCTGCTAAAAATGGCTAATATTGGTATAAATGCTTTAGGATTAGATTGGACAATGAATTTAGGTGAGGTTAGAAAAACAGTTGGTAATAAAGTAGCCTTACAAGGGAATTTAGATCCAACGGTTTTATACGGAACTAAAGATTTAATTAAGGTAAAAGCCTTGGAAGTTTTAAAAGAATTTGGAGAAGGGGAAGGGCATGTGTTTAATTTGGGACATGGAATTTTACCCGATGTTAATCCGATGAACCTAAAGTATCTTGTTGATGTTGTTAAAGTAGAAAGTGAAGTGTTTCATAAAAAATTTAAATAAGCGGAATAGTAATGTTTGAAATAGATTTAGAATTAATACAAAAATACGATAAACCCGGTCCACGTTATACCTCTTATCCTACAGCTCCGCATTTTAATCAAAATTTTACACCCGAAATGTATGTTGATGAAATAATTAAATCAAATTCAAAAGAGAATTTACCCGATTTATCGTTATATTATCATATACCTTACTGCGATACTTTATGTTATTTTTGCGGTTGTAACATGCTTGTTACAAGAAATAGAGAAAGAATTAAAGAATATATAAAGTATTTAAAAAATGAGACCGATTACTTAAGAACTTATATTAATTCAAGTCGTAAAGTAACGCAATTACATTGGGGGGGAGGCACTCCAACTCATCTTAACCCGAATGAAATTTTTGATTTAGTTAATTATATTTCCAATTCATTTAATTTTAGTTGCAATATTGAAGCAGGTTGTGAAATTGACCCAAGGGGTTTAACAAAAGAGCACTTAATTGCCTTAAGAGACGGAGGTTTTAATAGAATTAGTATGGGAGTGCAGGATTTTAACGAAAGTGTTCAGAAGGCAGTTAATAGAATTCAACCTGAATCTTTAACTCGTGAAGTAGTAAATTGGGTAAGAGAACTTGGTTTTAACAGTATTAACTTGGATTTAATGTATGGTCTTCCGTTTCAAACTTATAAATCATTTGAAAAAACAATTGAAACAATAATTGATATTGAACCGGATAGAATAGCAGTTTTTAATTATGCACATCTACCTTGGCTTAAAAAACATATGGGTTTAATAAAGGCAGAAGACTTGCCTAAACCGGAAGAGAAATTAAAAATATTAAAAATGACTATTGAAAAATTAACTGCTGCAGGATATATTTTTATTGGGATGGATCATTTTGCAAAACCGGATGATGAATTGAGTATTGCATTAAAAGAAAAAAAATTATATAGAAATTTTCAAGGTTATAGCACGAATGCGGGAACGGATTTATACGCTTTCGGAGTATCAGGTATTAGTCAAATAGATAGAATATATGCTCAGAACTTAAAAACCGAAAAAGAATATTATGACTTATTAAATAAAGAAACATTGCCAATAAGTAAAGGTTATTATTTAAGTGACGATGATATTTTAAGAAGATATGTTATAACCAAAATTATGTGTGATTTTGAATTGAAATTTAACGAAGTTGAAAGCAAGTTTGGAATTAATTTTAAAACATATTTTGAAAAATCCTTAATAGGGCTTGAAGAAATGATTAAAGATAACTTGCTTAAATTAAATAACGATAGTATAATAATTACCGAAATGGGACGTTTGTTAATTCGTAACATAGCCATGAATTTTGACGGTTATATTGAGCGAAAAGAAGAAACGGGAAAATATAGTAGAACCGTTTAGGAAGAGAGTTTAATAAATGGATAAGATTGCTGTTGTACTGTTTAATTTGGGCGGACCGGATAATTTGGAAGCCGTTCAGCCGTTTTTAAAAAATTTATTTTGTGACCCTGATATATTTAAAATACCTTTCGGTCAAAAGTTTTTAGCTAATTTAATAAGCAAAAGACGTGCTCCTAAAGTTATAAAAGAATACGAGCTGATAGGAGGTAAATCGCCCATTAATGAATATACAGAAATACAACGTAGCATGCTGCAGCTAACTTTAAGGAGCAAGGGGGTAAATGTTGATGTATATACTGCAATGCGATACTGGAATCCCTTAAC
>DAINPX010000135.1:0-7801 GCA_036743235.1 Melioribacteraceae bacterium | reverse complement strand
CGCAACCAACAACTAATATAGCAAAAATTAATAAAATAAAACTGATAAGTTTTATTTTATTAATGTGCCTCTAATTTGTTAAAAAAATTAATACTAAATTGTAACGTACTAAATTACAAAATAATTCAATAATATCAAAACAAACATAATAATTGACTGCAAATTATCATAAAAACCAAAGCAAAAGGGTATATTGTTGCATATCCAATTTTAGGAGCTTCGGAATCGGTCATCGAATCTATTGCACTTAAAGCAGGCGTACTTGTCATGCCTCCCGATAAAGCGCCCAAAAACAATAAAAAATTCATTTTAAGTATTAGTTTTGAATATAATAAAGCAATAATCATTGGGGCAATAGTAACAATAGCTCCTAAATAAAATAAAACCAAACCGTTATTAACAACTGTCTCAATTAAATGTTCTCCTGCATTTGTTCCAACCCCTACTAAAAAGAAAACGAGTCCTATTTTTCTTAAAAACTGGTTAACTTCTCCGGCAATATTCCACAAAATAGGTCCGGTTCTGCCAATACGTGCTAATACTAATGAAGATAACAAAACACCGCCTGTAACACCCAAACTTAAATTTAAACCTAAAAACGGTATTTTAATTTGTCCTATCAATAGTCCAAAAATAATACCAATAGCTATAGGTAACAAATCTAATTGAAAATGTTGTTTTGTGTGACCGAACAAATTTTCAACATCCTTTAAATTAGCTTTTGGCAATGCTACCATAACCTTATCGCCAAGTTGTAATTTTGTAGAGGCTTTGGGTGTAATATCAATACCTGCCCTTCTAATACAAGTGGCAGTAGCTTCGTGATTTGCAAATAAACCGATATCCGAAAAAGTTTTGTTGGATATTTTTGGATTTGAAACCAAAATACTTTTAATTAAATAATCTTTACTTAAAGGTATTTTTATATCAGTTTCTTCACCAATTAATAAGCGTATTTTTTCCAATCCGTCTAAACTTCCTACTGCTTTTATTACATCTCCTTCGTATAAAATAGTTTCGGCTGTTGGTGTAGTTGTTATACCTTCGTGATATACTCTGGAAATATTACAATTTGTCATTGACCGAACTTTTAGCACTCCTATTGCCTTACCAAAAATATTAGGATTTGTAACTTTATAGTTTTTATTATATAAATTGGGATTGTCTTTTTTCAAACTATCGTCATATTCTTTTTGGGAATCGCTTAAGTTAATTCGTAATATTTTATTTATAACTCTTACAAATATAATTACACCCAAAACACCAAAAGGGTATGCAATGCCGTAACCTATAGATGCCAATGTTGATTTTGACGCATCAATTGCTGTAGCCAAACCGGGTGTACTTGTTAAGGCACCTGTAAAAAGACCTACCATTAGTCTCATATCCGTTCCGGTTAATTTACCCAATAATAATGTGAATAAGCCACCGCTGAAAACAACTACTGCAGCCAGTAAAATAAATTGCATCCCTTGTTCTTTAAAAGATTTAAAAAATCCGGGACCTGCTGCAATACCTACAGAATAAATGAACAGTACTAAACCTATATTTTGCAATAATTCCGGTGTTTTATACCCATAATGACCGAATAATAAAGCAACAAAAATTACTCCGCTACTTTCAAGCGCAATCCCTTTAATTTTTATGTTACCTAAAATTAAACCTAATGCAACTATTAAAAAAAATACTGCAAATTCGTTATGTAATAAATCCATTTTAATAACTTCTTGATAAATTTTAAAAATTATAGATGTAAATAAAGTAAAATTATTGGATTATTTAAAGAAGGAGGATATAATTTAATAAAACGGTTAAAAACTATAAACAAAGTTTAAAGAATTATATCCCGGTAAAATGCTTAAACCGGAGTAGGGACACTTTTGGCTCCGTTTTTGCTCTTGGTTGATAGTATGTAGCCCGCCGGAAATACCTATTAATGCACCGAAAAAAACATCGCTTAAAAAGTGTTGGTTGTTATAAACCCTTGCAAATGCCGTAGAAGCTGCCAAACCGTAAAAAAATATTCGGCTATAATAAGTATCAAAGTACTCAGCTAAAATAGTAGAAAAAGCAAAAGCAACTGTTGTATGTCCGCTTGGGAATGATTGAAATTCGTTATTTGTTGTAAACATCCTAAAATCCCAAGGACCTTTATTATAATAAGGGCGTGTTCTTTCTATAACGGTTCTAAAAAACATTACGTTTAATCCGGAGTAAGAAAGACTTTGAAATAACATTCTGCCAACTTTTCTAACTTCGTCATTACCGGAAATTAACCCAATACCGTAGGTTGAAAGTGCGGTTATGTTGGCGTATGTAACAATTCCGTATGTAGTAGGAATGTCCCAAAAATCTTTATTTAAAGTTAATGTTGTAGTTCTGCCAACATGTTCTTTTACCCAAGTATCGGAATGCATTAGAGTGTAAGTTGCTGCCGCTATGCCCGAAAAAATTAACCAATCTTTTGAATCCGCTTTAAATGGATAAGTAAAATAACTAACACCATCATCCCAAAAAATTTTGGCATCGTCAAAAAGTTTTGAATGAATGGATGTTTTTATTGTATCGTTTTGAGCGAAAATAATTTTAGTTGAACAAAAAAATAGAATGAAAAACAACAAATAGACTTTCATTTATTTCTTTTTGTTTTTATCGCGTTGAACAGTTTTTACCGGGTCGGTAGTAGTTAAGTTCATTAAATACTCTTGAACCGAATTAATAACCTCGTTATAGACCGGATGATTAAATGCATATTTCCCGGTAGGCAAAAGAACCCTTGATTTTACATTATCTTTTAGAGAAGGCAATAAAACTTTATTTATAATGGTTTTTTTATGTTCTTCGCTTTCAATAGGAAATATTACTTCAACACGTCTATCTAAGTTTCGTTGCATTAAATCGGCACTGCCGCAATAAACTTCTTCGTTTCCGTCATTGTAGAAATAAAAAATACGACTGTGCTCTAAAAATCTACCTACAATACTTATAACACGAATATTTTCGCTCAATCCGGGTACTTGTGGTACTAAACAACAAATTCCTCTTATAATTAAATCGATTTTAACTCCGCGTTGAGATGCAGCATATAAAGCAGAAATAAAAACGGGGTCAACCAGCGAGTTCATCTTCAAAATGATATGAGCTTTTTTCCCTTTATTTGAATGTAATACTTCGCGTTCAATTAATTTCATTAACCCGTTTCTTACGTTAATAGGAGCCACAAAAAGTTTTCTAAAATCTTGTTGTGCCGAGTAACCGGTTAAATAATTAAATACTTCAGATACATCAGCACATATTTCTTTATTGCAAGTAAATAAACCTAAGTCAGTATAAATTTTTGAAGTACCGGGGTTATAGTTCCCCGTACCAAGATGCACATATCTCTGAACACCGTCAATTTCGCGTCTAACAACAAGCGTCATTTTGCAATGGGTTTTAAGCCCCACGAGCCCATAAACTACATGAACACCTGCTTTTTCAAGTTCTTTAGCCCAATAAATATTGTTTTCTTCATCAAAACGAGCTTTTAGTTCTACTAAAACCGCAACCTGTTTTTTCCTTTCGGCTGCTTCTATTAATGCTTTAACCACGGGAGAGTTGCTACCAACACGGTAAAGAGTTTGCTTAATTGCAAGCACATCGGGGTCTTGAGAAGCAGTTTTAATAAAATCTACAATCGGAGTAAATGAATCGTACGGGTGATAAAACAATACATCCCTATTTTTTATTATAGAAAAAATATTTTCCTCTTCAAGTTCTTTTGGTATCATAGGATGAAATACTTTCTCTTTAAGTGAATGAAACGGAACTTCATATAAACGCATTACATCACTTAATCCTAAAACGCCGTCTATTACCTGAATATCTTCTCTTGTTATTTGGAGATTTTCGACAAGAGTCTCCAACATAAATTCCGGCATATCCTTTTCTACTTCAAGCCTAACAACATTTCCAAATTTTCTTTGTTTTATATTCTCTTCAATCAATTCCAATAAGTCGTCTGCTTCGTCTTCTTGAATTTCTAAATCGGTATCTCTAATTATTCTAAAACGATGGGCATTAACTACTTCGTAACCCGGAAATAAAGTAAACAAGTTTTCGCGAATTAAATCCCCGACCCAAATATATTTATAACAAGAATTTCCTTTATTGCCGTTTTTAGGTTTTAAAATTTCGTTAACTCGTAATAAGCGTGGTATTAAATTAGGAATTTTTACACGGGCAAAATGTTGTTCACCACCGGGCTTTTTTACCAAAATGGCAAAACTTATGCTAAGGTTAGATATATAAGGAAAAGGACGACCGGGATCGAAAGCCAAAGGAGTTAATATGGGGTATATTTCATCGTAAAAATATTTATTTAAAGCTGCTTTTTCTTCAACAGATGCTTCATTAATATTTAAAATATGAATATTATTCTTTTTTAAATCGGGAACAATGGTATTATTCCAATAATCATAAACATCGTTAACCATGCTACGTACAGATTTATCGATGCTTTTAAGAACGGCAATTGGAGTTAAGCCGTCAATTGTAGGCTCAATAATATTTGCCGCAATCTGTTCTTTAAGTCCGCTTACACGAATCATATAAAACTCGTCTAAGTTGGAAAAAAAGATAGAAATAAATTTAACTTTGTCTAATAATGGCAAACTGCTGTTAAACGCTTCTTCCAAAACACGTCTGTTAAATTCAATCCAACTTAAATCTCTATTAAAAAAGTTTTCGGGTTTATGAAAGTATTGCAAAAATTTTTTTGTGAAAAGCATACAAATCTCGTTATAATAAAATTAATAAATCTTTTTAGCCGATGAGTAATTATCAATATCGTATATTATGGTTTTATTAGGCATCGGTAACCTTCTTAATTTAACTTTCGCTTTATCTAAAAATTCTTCAGCCCGTGTATTATGATAATCCGAAAAAATAACAATTTCTACAATTCCTGCAGCAATTAAAGCTTTTGCACAATTGGTACATGGCATATTAGTAACATAAGCAGTAGCACCTTTTGTAGATACTCCGTGAATTGAGCATTGTAATAATGCGTTCATCTCTGCGTGTATTGTTCTTATACAATGGTGGTCTTCAATAATACATCCATCGTCTTCGCAATGTCCATCTCCCGGAATAGAACCGTTATAGCCGGTTGATAAAATTCGTTTATCTTTAACTAATACGCAACCGCAGTGCATACGTGGGCAGGTTGCTCTTTCCGAAACAAGCATAGCCAGTTTTAAAAAATACTCATCCCAAGCAGGGCGTTTGTTTGTTATCATTGTATGATTTACTTAATTTTTAATAAAACTTTAAATTACAAAATTTTTATGAATAAATGAAATAACAATTATATAAATAGTAATATAAAAGTAATTCAAAATGATAGTTACAAAACAAAGTAAAACATCAAATCAAAAAAATAAGCCGACTTATTAGGAGTCGGCTTATTTTTAATTCATTAAAAAAATATAAAAATAACTAATTAATATGAATATCTTACTCTTAATTTTAATGTAGTTTCGTCATCTGCCTTTACAGGTACTTTAATTATAATTTTTGAAGCAGATTCTTTTTCATATTTAAAATTAGAGTCAACTACTTCCCAATTATATCCCAAATTTCGTTCAACATCTATAACAACATCTTCTTTTTTACGATTTTTTAATTTTATTTCCCATGCCGATTCCGATACTTTATTTGTTATCTTCTTTTGGTCGGTTTGTTTTTCTTCGGCAACTATATCAAAAGCTTCGCCTATTTTTAGTTTTATAGTCTCTTTATTCGCAGTATGGTCAATTAAATCTTCACCGATAAATTCAACAGACTGCCCGTCACTTTTGTAAAGCCTAAATTTACCTTTAGGCATTGGTTTTCCCAAATTGTTTTTATCGGTATTTTCAAATTGAATAACTACTTTAATCTTATTTTCTCCGTAACTATTACCTTGATATAAATATTTTTTTGTTGCGTTTACATCTTTTGCCGTAAAAAGTGAAATTTGTTTTGTTTCGTTGTTGGCAAGAGTTGTTTTTCTATCTAATTTATAAATATGGTATTCAAAAAACTCTTTCTCCTGAAACTGATCTTGAACAGCATAATAAACAGCATCAACCATTTCTTTATTCTTTGGATAAATTCCGCGTCCCGAAAAATCATTTACTCTGTTAACATCACCGGCAACAAGTTTTAATTCGGCATTATCATAAGTTGTTCCGCTGTTATTTGTAATGCTAACCCATGAGTTAAGGTCTAATTTTGTATCGTTTTGGTTAATTAACGCAACATACTCTGCAGACCAGTTCATACCACCGGTTTGATAAGAAAAATCAACCTTTTGTTTCCCTGCAGATTTTGAATCTACCATCCAAACCAACGTTGGTTTGGTAATTAAACCCGAAGGTAAACTTTCCACCGAAAAACGGTATTTATCTACATTTGGTAACATCGTTAAACCTGCGTTCTTGCTTTCTAATACTATTTGATTTCCTTCTGCCGATAGTAACTTGCCCTCAATCAGTTCGCCTTTTTCATTAATAAGCTGAATATTATTATCAATATATTTTCCTAATATTTTACTCATTCCAACTAAATCGTAACGATAATTTTGTTCTAAAACCGTTCCGTTTAAATTAAAATGTACGCTGGTCGGGTCAATTAAACTTGCAACATCGGTAATTTTTACTTCGCTAACGCCCTTTGATATTTCAATATCCCTAATTTCTTTAATTACTCCTAAGTTATTATTATAAACGGTAACTTTGGTTTCTTTAACATCCTGGGCATACAAAAAAACTCCACATGTTAAAACAATTAACAAAACATAAATGTTTTTCATTTTTTTACCTATAGTTAATTTGATTACTTAATTTACAAAGCTAAAAATAATTTGTTCCTTATTCAATTTAAAAATAAAGTTAATAAAAAGTTTTAATAAATAAACAACTATTTGGAAATTGGAAAAAATATGTTAATTTTTAAGTATAAGATAAAAGAAATAATATGTTAAATAAAGGTAAAAATGAGCTCAGGTTTTGAAAAACGTGCATTAGGTTTAGACGCTTTACGTGGTTCTGCAATATTAACAATGTTTTTATCGGGTTTAGTCCCTTTCTATAAAAACACATTACCAAATTGGATGTATCATGCACAAGTACCTCCTCCGTTTCATAAATTTAACCCTAATTTACCAGGTTTAACTTGGGTAGATTTAGTTTTTCCGTTTTTTATATTTTCTATGGGGGCAGCAATTCCATTGGCTTTATCAAAAAGGATAGAGAACGGTTTAACAACAAAAACAATTATATTACAAACTATCGAAAGATTTATATTACTTGCCGGTTTTGCAATTTTTATTCAACATGTAAAACCTTATGCATTAAATCCTTCACCAAATGTTGGAACTTGGTTGATAGCTTTATTAGGATTTCTTTTGCTTTTTCCGGTTTTGTACCGCTTTCCGAAAAACTTTAACAAAAATTATGTTAACATAATTAAAGTTATTGGAATAGTTTTAATTGTTTTACTATTATCTATACTGAAATATCCAAATAAAACCGGATTTTTATTAACAAGAAGCGATATTATTATTCTTGTTTTGGCTAATGTAGCGTTTTTTGGTACGCTAATTTGGTATTTTACAAGAAACAATTATGTTTTAAGATTAGGGTTGTTTGGCTTTTTACTTGCATTTAGACTTGGACATAACGAAGTAGGTTTTATTAAAGAATTGTGGAATTTTACTCCTTTTCCTTGGCTTTATACTTTATATTATTTACAATACTTGTTTGTTCTAATTCCTGGG
>DAINPX010000134.1:0-7854 GCA_036743235.1 Melioribacteraceae bacterium | reverse complement strand
TATCTATCATCTATTGTCTAATATCTATCATCTATTGTCTAATATCTATCATCTATTGTCTATCATCTATCATCTATTGTCTAATATCAAAAATCAACCGTCTATAGTCTAATATCTATTTTTCTGCTGTGGCTTTAGTTTCGGTTTTTGTAGCAGAAGTATTAGTATTGGTTTCGGTTGCAGCAATATTTGGGCTTGTAGAAGTTGTGGTTGTACTTTTTTTAGTACTTTCGTTCTTTTTATAATCGGTTATATAAAAACCTGTTCCTTTAAAAATTAATCCGGCACCGCTTCCAATAAGTCTTTTAACGGCACCGCCGCATTCCGGGCATACTTTTATCGGTTCTTCGGTAAATTTTTGTAGCTTTTCAAAAACAACTCCGCAATCATTACATTTATATTCATAAGTCGGCATAATAACTCCATAAAAAATAATTTAGTTTGTAAAAATACGGTTTTTTTCAGTATTATTAAATATCATATTAAAAGTTGAAAAATTTTATTAAATTTGAATATTAAAAATAAACAAGTTGCCTATATGAAAAAATTTGCACAAATTTTAACAATATTTTTTATTTCTTTGTTCCTAAACGGATGTTTGGACTACGAACAAATAACCAACCTAAAAATAGACGGTTCCGGTGATATGTACATTCACTATTGGATGAAAGCAAATAATATTACGGATTCCACTATTATAGAGAAAGTAGGTATATTTAACCCTGATTCAATTAAAAACGAATATAGCTCTCAACACTTAAATATTACGAATATTGAAGTATATAGAGATGATAATGATAGCACTATTCATGCTAAAGTGATGTTTACTTTTAACAGAATTGACTCGTTAAATTACACCAAAAAATTTAAGGATATGAATTTTGTTTTTAAGTCTATAGATAAAAATGTAATGTTGTTTTCGCAATACGTACCCCCGTTTGCAACCGGTTTTGGTATAAAAGGACAAGAATTTAAAATAATTTACACTTACTATATCCCCGGCGAAATATTTACCCATAATGCTAACGAACGCTCTAACAATAAATTAACTTGGACATTTACTTTAGAAGAAATAGGAACAGGCAAAACCATTTCGGCAACCTTCCGCCCATTTAAACTTAAAGAAACGCCTGTTGTTATTTATTATGCTGCATTATTTGTAATTGTTGTTGTTGTTTTCTATTTACTTAAAAAGAAAAAATAGTATCTTGGTTTATTAAGGGTAAAGGTTGAAGGTTTGGTATTGTATAAACATACCCCCCAAAAAGGATATTTTGTTAAATAGAAAGAATTTTTTTTTAATTCAATCCAAAACCCTATCAAGATAAATAATAATTCTCAATTACTACTACTTAAAGATGGCGGTAAAAAGAGACATATCGCTTTTTATCCCTTCATAATCAAAAAAAAAGGACTAATTGCAAGGAAGTATTCTAATTAATCAAAAACGTATATAACCTTGCTTGGGCTTATAGTTTTATAATTGCTAAAATAATATCGCTTATATTGGCTAATAGATAAAGATGCTAAATGTATTATACACTATACTTGCAACCCATGAATTTATATATGATAGCGAGGAAATATTCCCAGCCAATGAATAAATTCATGGGCAACAAACAACAACATTACATTAGCAGTTTATGGGTTATATACAATTTAAGAAAAGAGTTTTTCCCATTTTTCCCTCCTTTATCCCCGACTAAATTTCATCATCCATCTATCACTTTTCACTATGTGGAAATATTAGGAAGCAAACAATTGTTTAATAAAGTTAAACTCTTCATCTGTTAAAGGTTTATCTTGTGCCGATAAATTAATAATTACCTGCTGTAAATTTCTAAATCCGGGTATAACGGCACCAACAACATTATAATAAAGCAAATATTGCAAAGCGGCACGAGACAAATCTTTAATATCGTTGCCAAATTTACTTTTCAGTGCTTCAATTTTTGGTTCAATTTTAGTTAAAAAGTTAACGGTAAAACGTTCGGCATTTTTACGGTGGTCTCCTTCTTCAAATTGTGGGGGATTACTTTTATTATATTTGCCTAATAAAATGCCTTGTGCAACAGGACCGAAAGCAATAAAAGATATCTGCCTATCTTCCAAAACTTTACGTACAGGCGTGCCATCGGCAATGTAATGGTCATCTATAGCGTTTGCCGAACTTTGAATAACAACAGGTTTAACTTTTGGAATAAGTTTTAAAAAATCTTCATTACTGTAAGCAGATTGACCGATGTATCTAATTTTACCTTCTTCTTTAAGTTTAAACATTACTTCAATAGCATCATCCAAATAGCAGTCGTTAATTCCAAAATTACCGTGATGAAAGTAATATAAATCAATAACATCTCTATTAAGGTTTTTTAACGACATTTCGCATTGATGCCGAATATTTAAAGGGTCGTAAGCGTGCGCTGCGGTACCACTAAACCAACCTACTTTTGTTGCAATAGTAACGTCTTTTGTTTTATTACCCAAAAATTTGGCAAGCATACGTTCTGCTTTGCCGTTACCATAAACATCGGCATTATCAAAGTGAGTAACGCCGTTATCAAGTGCGTAATAAATAGCATCTTTAACATCATCTTCGTTAACATCAGCCCAGCCGTTCGGTTTCCCTTCAGACCAGTTTCTACCGCCTAAAGTCCAACAGCCTAAGCTAATTTCGGAAACTACTAAATCACTTGTTCCAAGTTTTCTATATTTCATTGTTATCTCCTATCTAATATCCCAATTTCGGTGAGTTATAACTTTTCCGTTGTAAGGGTTAATAACCATTTCTTCACCGCTTGCTTTGTAATTATCTTCGTAATACATTTCACTTTTAACACTAAGCACATACCAAACGTATTTTGCAAACTCGGCAGACCACATAAAATCAATTTTCCAATTTTTTATACCTTTAACCAACCCGGATTTTATAGCAATTTCTTCCGCTTCTTTTTCCGAAATATTAAAAGTTCCGTCTTCGGGGTTATCTTTACAGTCCGGTATGCCTATAATTTCGTATTTTTCCAGCACTTTGCCGTTACTATCGGTTGTAAAAACAATAGGTTCTTTAATGTAATCTTTACTCGGAACAGTTAATATGTAATGAAGTTCAAAATTATCATTAATTTTTTTTGAATTTATATAATCAGGAAATATGTAATTATCAAAAAACGCTTGACCGGTTTTTTCAATTATGTAACTGTTGGCATTTAATTTGGCTTCTTCCGAAAATTCAAAATCGTAAGAGTTTTTTAAGCAGGTTTTACAATAACACCCGGTTAAAAAAATAATTAAAATAAGTGCAAAAAATAATTTTTGTTTAGCCATATATTTACTATATTTAAATAATTGATGAATAAAAATAATAAAAAAATTAAATATTTTAAGTTAAATTTCGATAATATATAAAGATAATTTTTTTTTATTTAAAAAATACTTATTTTTGTAATTATAGTTTATTTATAAAATTTTATAGGTTAACAAAATGGCTGAAGCAGAAAAGACGAAACCTAAATTATTAATAGTTGAGGATGATTTTGAAAACCAAAAATTTCTTCAAATATTTTTAAAAAGGAAGTTTGCTTTACAAATATGCGATTCTTCAGAAACATTTTATGAAAAGTTAAACAACGATAAATTTGATATTATATTGATGGATATTTCATTACGCGGTAAAAAAGACGGTTTACAGCTTACCAGAGAACTACGCGAAATGGAAGAATATAAAAATTTACCTATTGTAGGGCTATCGGCTCATGCTTTTCAACGCGATAAAGATAATGCATATAATGCCGGTGTAGATATATTTTTAACAAAACCGGTACAAAATGACGTACTGATGGAAACATTGGTTAAAACACTTGAGCAAAAATCGGGCATTGTGGTAGATTAAGTAATCACTGATATCTTTGGGCAAAGGATATATGTGCTATATATCACAATCTTCATAATTTAGCAATTTTTATAATAAATACCCGTAACCTTTTTATTCTTTCCTCGTCTTAATTACCATAAAATAAACATAATTTTGGAGTTAATATGAAAACTAAAGCTGTTATTTTTATAATATTGTTATGTTCCATAACTTTTTCGGATATGTTTGCTCAAAAGTTTAATAAAAAGAAATTTAGAGTAAATGTAGAATTTGACGAAGATACCAGACCGTTTATGGAACTTAATTATGGTTTAACCAACTACAAACATAAATCGTTTTACGATGATTTTGCAAAAGTTGGAAATGCCGAAATAAAACTTGGAAGAAGATATTTAGATAGTTGGGATGATGACGGTATTACCGAAATGAAAGACGAATATATGTTTTTTGGCGTAAACTCGTTAGATTTAAAGGATAAAAATGCAACCGGTTTAGGCTCGGAAATGATTAATTTTGGCGTAGGAATGAAAGAAGGTTACGGTTACGAAATAGGTATGGTAAATATTACTCCGTATTTTGGCGGTGCATTTACTTGGAATAAACTAAATATGAAAGATATGCCGGATACATCGTTAGGTGCTTTGCAGCAAAGCGATTATAAAGTATTGGATAGATATAACAAATCTTTTAGATTTGGTCAAAGAGTAGAAGGCGGATTATCTATTGGCTTTAACAAAACTATATTTTTGGATGCAAGTTATCAGGCAAATGTTGTTTTCCCCAGATTTATGACATGGAAACACTTCGGAAGTTTATTAATTGAAGTTGCAGGTATTGGTATTGCCGATACTTTTGTTGAGGAAATTTTGGATGCATCTCCCGAGGCTGCCCCCATAATTAATTTTGTGCTTAAAAACGGTATAGCTTACGGATTTTATATGTTACAAAAAGATAAAATGAATTATCCTTTTAATAGCGAAACTCCTTTAACTTACGAAACATTTAAAGTCGGTCTTACATTCGTTTTTTAATTTTTAAAATATAATATATTTTACTAAAACCCTTGTTTACTAAATTAAGTAACAAGGGTTTTTTGTTAATATAATTACCTATACAAAATAAGTTTAAACTATCGCTAAAAATTTTTATCTTTGCATATTAGTTAATTAATGATGTAATTTATGGGATTTGTTGATAAAGATCGCTTTTCGGAAGAAGTATATTTGGGGTTACCCGCAAGTTTTAATGATAAAATTATTAAAAGAAGAATAAATTTAATTAATAATATAAATAATTTTTACGGTAACAATTTAAGTTGTGCCGAAATTGGCTGCGGAAATGGTGCCACCGCATTACGCTTGGCAGATAAATTTGATTTTATTGATTGTTACGATATTTTTGAATCCAATAAAATTGAATTTGAGAAAAATGCAAACGAACTAAATATTACAAATTGTAAATTTATATTATCTGATATTGAAACGGATAACATAGTTCAGCAAAAATACGATAGAATAATTTGTTTTGAAGTTATTGAGCACTTTAAAAATGATAAAAACGTTATCAACTTATATAGAATGTTAAAAAACGGAGGGAAAGCGGTTATAAGCGTACCCAATAAATGGTGGGTTTTTGAAACACACGGTGCTAAATTACCTTTACTACCTTGGAATAGAGTTCCGTTCTTTTCTTGGCTTCCTAAACCGATACACGAAAAATTTGCAAATGCACGTATTTATACGCGTAATAGGGTAATAAAATTACTAAAAAATACGGGTTTTACGATAGAAAAAGTTGAATACGTAACCGCCCCCATGGATGTTTTAAAAGAGGGTAAATTAAAGGAATTTTTGACATCAACTATTTTTAAAAATAATTCCACAAAAATTCCTTTTTTTGCAACAAGTTTATTTATATATGTAAGTAAATAATTTACTTTAATAATACTGCTTTTCTAATTTCCGTAAAAATTTTACTGCTGTTTAAATCTTTTATATTAAATACAATAAAGTAAATACCGCTGCTATTGTTTAATGCATTCCAGGTAATGTTGTTTAACCCGTTTAAATACTCGTTTTGTAACAATACTGCAACTTTTTGTCCCAACGAATTATAAACATCACAGTTTACAAGCGATTGGTTTATTAAGTTTAAGGTAATATTTGTAATAGGGTTAAACGGATTTGGGTAATTATTGCTAATACAAAATTGGTTTGGTTGTTCGGTATTTTTAACGGAAACAAAATTATTACTATCAGTTGTACCCAACGTGAATTGACCTAATGTAATAAAATCGTTTTGGCTTACTATATTACCGTTTATTACAAAAGCATTTAAGTTAATCCAGTTATCGTTAAAATTCTCTCTGTAAAGCCAAACAACTTTTTCAGGGTTTGTTATTCCGTTAATACTTAATAACGGAACACTTAATTTGCCGTTAACAAAACTTGCGTTTTGAGAAGTTAACTCCCAATAAAACCCGCCTGTTGTAATAACACCTTCGGGTAAATTACTAAAATATGGCGTTTCGTACATAAAGTAACGCGCCGTAATATCACCATTAACCATTACAAAAGCCGAAAGATTTAAGTTTGCATTTTCAAAATATATGCTATTTTCACCTAAAACCGTGCTTTTTGTTACGCTAATAGGAGACCAAATTAAAAACGGGGTATTAAATATTTTGAAGGCAGTAGTATCATCGTTATTTACAAACTTTATAATAACGGAATCGCAATTAATTTCGGGCACAAGCCAACTTATCTGTCCAACCGCCAAAGAAATTTGTTCCTGTATAGTATTCCATGATAACCCGTTATCCGTTGAATAATAAATATTAAACGAATTAACCATTTGCGTATTAAATTTTAATTGAAATACATCGCCCCCCTTTAATTTTAAATTTTCAAGCGAATTTAATAATTCCATATCGCAAATAGTAAAAAGTTCGTCTGTAACATCGGTTACGGTAGCTATCATATCCGATTTAATGCGTAATCTGCATTTATTTGATACATTATCTTGTAACAAAATTGTGGCGGTTTTATTTTGAACGGGTATATCACTTAACAACGGAGTCCAATTTATACCGTTATCATAACTAATATCAATATCAACCGTTCCGTCCAAGCCGTCACTTACCCAATTAACTACAGTACTATTATTTAAACAAATTGATTTGTTTGGTGTAGTAAAAGAAGTAAAACGAACGTAAGGAGCCCAATTATTTGTTATTGAAAAATTATAATTTGTAATTACCGATAATTCGAAACTATTGTAAGTGCTTATTTTTATTTTACATTTATCGGCGTTATTAATTGGGGGAACTGTAAAATTATAATTGTTTAATCTTGCATTATAATTATTTGCAATAGAAATCCAATTAGCTCCGTCATTGGTTGATAAGTAAATATTAATATTTTTATCGGTAAATGCCTGCCAAGTAATATTATGTTGTGTGCCTGTTTGCCAAATTTCGTTGGCTTGCGGTAAAGTAATGTTTAAATGCGGTTTAACAATATTGGCAAAAAATAACGAAGCAGGTATAGATAGACTGCCAAACGAGGCGGTTTGTGTACATTTACCCGAAATAAGTACTTTGTTGCTATCGGTTAATAAAATAGAAGATGATAAATCGTTCCCCGAACCTGCAAATTTTGTGTACCAGTCTATATCGCCGTTATTTTTTAGTTTTACTACTATACCGTCATATAAGCCGATTGTATTTATTGGTGTAGTTCCTATGTAAAAAGCTTGATTATATGAGCAAACAACATATATATTGCCATTTTCATTCATGTCAATATCTAACCCGATAGGCAAACTTGCCCAGCCGGTAACTAATGATGTAGAAAGGTATTCATTACCGTTAAGTGTATAAGCATTTATATATGCCCTCGATCCGGATAATTCAAAATCTGAAATAAAAGTAACAAAATCGCCTTTTACAATTACTTTTTTACCGTTGGAAACCGAAGAGC
>DAINPX010000133.1:0-7868 GCA_036743235.1 Melioribacteraceae bacterium | reverse complement strand
ATAATACCATAATCTTAACTCTGTTGCCATCGATAAATCAACATATCCATGGTCTCCGGTAATAGGTTTAAGATGCATCATTTGTTGAAAGCCACCCCAACTTTCTGAAGAGTGAACTGTCCATTCAACTTTACATGCTGCCGTTCCATGATAAGGATCCGGATTTGATGTAGCGTCTGATAATATTAATGAACCGCTTCCGGTACCTAAACCGGGGTTTGCAGGAGGATGTTGGAAAAACGTGTCTGCATTTGCGGTTTCAAAACCATATTGAATCCATTGAGCATTCAATAAAGTTGCTGTTAAAAGAATAAAGAGGGTAACCAAGCCTTTTTTCATTTTGGTTTGCTCCAATTGTTAATTGATTGTTAGTTATTTATTAATAAGTTATTTCTTAAGTCCATAATCCCCACACAACAATAATCACGGCAAATAAGAAAATTGTTATAAAAACGCTATTAATTAGTCTTTCTTTAATACCTAAACTTATTTTAGAGCCGTTGGCGTTATCTACTGCAAGAACATACCAATTATCAGGTACTATCTGGTTTTCTTTTGTTGTTGCTAAACTTATACTTAAAATTAATATTGATGTTAAAACAAATAAAAATATTGAAAAATGAAGAAAATTTACGTTGGCAATCATTAGCCAAAACGGACCTGATATTATCCCCGAGTTAACCAACCCGTCTAACGATAGCCTAAATAAACCAATTAATTCACCAAATATTAAACTTACCATTGCAGCTCGTGTATTAACAAATTTAAATATTAGTCCCCATAAAAATACTGCAGTTATCGGAGGGCTTACGCAAGCCTGAAAACTTTGAATAAAAAGGTAAATTTGAGTATTGAATAGTTTTACTATCGGAACAATAATTATTGCAATTAAAACAATAGCGGTTGTAGCTAAACGACCTATCAATACCAACTTTTCTTCGCTTTCTTTAGGATATTTCTTTTTATAAAAGTCGAATGTAAACAAAGTAGCGGCAGTATTAAACGTGCTAGCCAAAGAAGACATAATAGCTGAAAGTAACCCGACAACAACTATTCCTTTAATTCCTACAGGTAAGATATCGCTTGCCAACAAAGTCGGATATGCTTTATCCCCTTTTACTTCTGGAAAAAGTACGGCGGCTATTAATCCGGGGAGTACCAAAATAAAAATTGGCGTGATTTTTAAAACCGCCGCTAATAAAGTGCCTTTTCTTGCATGTTCAATAGATTTAGCACTAAAAATCTTTTGTACTATATACTGATCGGCACACCAATACCAAAACGCTAAAATAGGTGCACCAAATAAAATTCCCGTCCATGGAAAATCAGGGTCGCTCATCGGCTTAAACAACGAAAAATAATCTGACGGTAAAGCTTCCGAAAGACCACTAAACCAACCTACCCTATCAAGCCCAAAAATTGTTAATAATATAGCACCTATTAATAATAGTATGGATTGTAATACCTGAGTTCTTATTATTGCTCCCGACCCGCCGATTATAGAATAAAGACCGGTAATAAAAACAATAATAACTGCCGAGGTGTATAAGTTTAAATGAAACATTTCATAAAACAACATACCCCCGGCATATAGGGTAACTAAAATTTTGGTTGATATATACATAAAAATAGTGAAACCGGAATACCATTGAGCAATAGTTTTATCAAATCTCTTTTCCAATAACTCGGGAACAGTATAAACCCCCGACTTAAAGAATATTGGAGTTAAAAACCATGCTAAAAATATCAAAATAAAAATTGCCATCAGTTCAAATTGTCCTACTGCCAGCCCACTTACCGAACCTGAACCCGCTAACCCAATAAAATGTTCGCTTGATATATTTGTTGCAAAAATTGATAAACCGATTGCAACCCATCCCATATTTTTACCTGCCAAAAAGTAGTCTTGAGTTGAGCTACTTTTTCCACGAGAGTAATAAAACGCCATACTTAATACCGAAATTAAGTATATCATTACAATTATAGCGTCTTTATATGTAAATGTGTCGTTCATCAATAATCTCATTAATAACTCTATAATTTCATCATAAATAATGCCAAGCAATTAACTTATTATAAATCAACATATTAGATTAATAACTCTACTATCGGTGTAAAATGTTTATTAAAACGATAAAGTAAAATTATTATTTTAATAAAGAATATTTAGTTTGGGAAAAATGATAAAAAAGGCAGGGCTTTTTTTTTGAAATATAATTTTTTACAATAATCTACACAATGTAATTTAATTAAGTAGTCCACAATTTCAGTATTAAAGTAACTTAATTAAGCAATAGATTTTTTATCAAACCAATAATAATGAACAAACTCATAAATAATTAATGATAGAATTGGTATTTTGTACTCTTATTAATTAATTTAATTTATTTTAACCCCAATTCTTTTGCCATTCTGTAATAATTGGGTGGAGCTAACCCAAGTTTTTGGGCAGCATCAGAATCTGAAGAAGAATTTTCTCTTACGTGTTTAAAATATTTTTCTCTAAATATTTTTTCCATTTGAGATAATGGCAATATTTCTCCGTTAAAATTAAAACCGCAATCCTCTTTGGAATAATTCGGAGAATCGAAATCAAGACCTAATATAAATCTAATATTTTTGCCATTAATATTTCTATCATCAATAAAGAAAAATCTTTGGGCAACATTTATTAATTCTCTAACATTACCCTGCCAATCATAATTCATAAGTACCTGCATGGCTTCCTTATCAATTTCAGGTTTCTCTCTTCCCATATCACTACTGATATCATTAATAAAATGTTCCAATAATAAGGGTATGTCGGTTTTTCTGTTTTTTAATTTAGGCACATTTAAAGGAACAACATTTAATCTATAATACAAATCCTCTCTAAACCTTTTTTCTCTAACTTCTTCTTCAATATTTATGTTTGTTGCAGCAATTATTCTTACATTAACTTTAATTTTTTCAGTACGCCCCAATTTTTCAATTTCACCGTCTTGTATTACTCTAAGTAATTTAACTTGTGCGGGTAAAGGTAGTTCGGTTACTTCATCTAAAAATATTGTGCCATTATTTGCTATCTCAAATAAACCGGGTTTCCTTTTATCTGCACCTGTAAAAGCTCCTTTTTCATAACCAAATAATTCGCTTTCTATTAAATCGTGCGGTAAACTTCCACAATTAATGGGAATAAAGTTCTCAAATTTCCTATTACTATTATAATGTATATTAATTGCAACTAATTCTTTTCCCGTACCGCTTGCACCTTTAATAAGAACATTAACATTCGATTTGGCATATTTAAGTATATCTTCTTTCAATCGTTTAATCGGATCCGATTCACCAATAATTCTCTTTTTATATAAAATTTCTTCAATTGTTCTTAATATTTTCTGGTTTGATTTATTCCATTCTCTTTCTAATTTGCATTTTTCAAATGCATTAAAAATGCTCATGATAAAATCTGTAGGTTGGTAAATATAATCTTCAATATCTCCGGGATATTTTGTACAATACCAAAATGCACCGGCTTGCTTCAATTTATTGGCAAAATTGAAATCAGTAATATTTATTGTCATTTTTGTAATAACAATAATTTGAATAGTATTATCTATTTCTTTTATTTTTTGGATTAACAAATCCCCCATTAAACCACCTGAAATTTGGAAATCCATAATTACCAAATCATATTCGTCTTTATTCTTTTTTATTAAAGATAAAGCTTCTCTGCCGTCCGAAACAACATCTTTAATTAAAATATTTTCATTAAAAGGTGCAATTGTATTAATAACTCGTCTAACATCAAAATCTTCATCTTCAATTAATAAAACGTTAATTCTATCATTAAGCATTAATTTTCCTCTTAGTTTTCAATCGAAATTATAAATTTACAACCTCCTGCGGTAATATTTTCGGCATCAATAGACCAACCGCATCTTTTGCAAATTGTATATGCAATATAACAACCGTAACCCACATTTCTATTATCAGGAACTTTTGTTGATATATTTTCTTCAAATAATTTACGTATTCCCTTTTTACCAAATTCCAACAATTCCGGTTTTATTCCGCTTCCGTTATCTTTAATTATTATATTTATTAATTTAGTAATTTCGTTATAAGTTGTTGAAACTTCAATAATTAGATGCGAATCACCACCGTGCTCAATACTATTTTGTATTAATGGTTCTATAATTTCCCAAACAACAAACTCGTTTACATGAACCAAAGGGATATTATCCGATAAATTCAATTTGATTTCAAAAGTACTTGACTTTTTTGTAATTCTATAAAAAATATTATTTACAATAAAACTAATTATATCATTTAAATTTGTATTAAATATTGTACTTCTTATTGTTTGAATAGGAGGGTCAAACCATTTCATATCATAAATTACTCTACTAATAAAATTAGAATACTTAAGAACACGATATTTTACTTCATTTATATTTTCTGCAGAAAGAATCCTCAAATCTTCTTTAATAAAACCCATTACTTTTTCGGCTTTGTGATGTGTATGATAAATTCTATTAGTAAACATCAATTCTTTTTCGTAGTTTATTTCTTTTTTAAGATTCATTTCATGCTCATCCAGCAATTTTTTTTGTGCTTCATCTCTCTCTTTTACAGTATATGAAGAAATAAAATACATTGCAAGAATACCGAATATAATTATTACTAAATAAATTACAGAAGTTTCATCTAAATTTGCTATTACTTCATTTGTAATAAAGGCAAAATCAGGTGTGTTTTTCATATATAATGCCCCAACATACTCCCCTCTAATAATAAAAGGGACAAATAAATGGAACTCTTTATCATTGGAAATAAAACTTAAAATCTGTTCTGTTTTTTTTAATTCGAGATATTTTTGCAAATATAATTTTTTGCTATTATTGTGTTTAACACTATCTTGTGGAGGGATAAACGACTCGTTAAAAAGATAATTAAAAAGAACTTTACCGTCATCAATTGCATAAACATCTCTACCTTTATTAACAATAATACATAACTCTTCAACATTATGCTGCATAATTTGCTGGCTAAAAATAATATTAAACGACTGAACCATCCTATTAACATCTTCTTCCGATAAATTATCCTTCGGATTAATTGTCTCGAGTAATAGTTCTAAAGATGTTGTTGTTAAATTTGCTAACCTCTCTGCACTATCTTTTTGATACCATTCTTGTGTATTATCAAGAAATGTTTTTATTGCAGATTTATTAATAACCGAAATAACAATTTGAAAAGCAAATAACACAACAAAAAGGATTGTTAGATGTTTAAATTCAAAATGGTATTCTTTTATCTTTTCTATTATATTTTTATAAGGCATACTTATTTAATTAAAATGCTTTGAGTTAATATTTTTGATTTTGCTTTTTCAAATGCTTGTTTTACACTAATTCTATTTTCTAATGCCGAATTTAAATAATACGATAACAAATCAGATACATGAGTATAATTACTATAATGAGGTCTAAAAAAACCTGTTTTTATTAATTCATTATAATAAGATAAATTAGGATGAAGTTTTAAATATTCCGTATCGTTGTAAATTTTTTTGTTAACAGGAATTACATTACCTTCCTCAAACAAAATTTTTTGTGCCTCTTCGCTTAGCAAAAATTCAATAAATTTTTCAGCTTCATTAATTTTGGTTGAATTCTTATTAATTATTACATTCCACCCTCCAAAAACAGATTTTGGATTTGAACCTCTAAAATATGGATTTTGACATTTATTAATTACAATATTGGAATCTTTTACTAAATATTTATTTATCTCGCTTTCAAATCCCGGCCAAGCTCGTAAAAACAATCCGTTATTTTTAATGAAATAATCATAACTTGAGTTTTCTTTAAGTTTTGTTACAATTTTATCCGAAATTTTATATTTATGGATTAAATTGTAAATAAACGATAACATTTTTTCATGAACCGCCTTATCAAAATTAATAGTGTCATTATCTATTATAGAAGAGTTTTCCATAGCTAACAATTCGGAATAAAAGCATATTAACCCTTCATAATCCGCACCTTGAAAAGTAAATATAGGATAATTATTAGAATACTGCTCAAAAGTTGTTATGAAATCTTCCCAAGTAATTCCATTATTTAACAGTTTAATTATTTGGTGATAATTTGGAAATTTTTTAAGTAAATCATCGCGGTAGAACATAACCGATATATCAAGATATAAAGGAAGAGCAACTAACATCGAATCATAATAACATGAATTAACGGCAACATCCAATAAACTATTTTTTGGTAATTTATTAAAGACATGAGTCATAGGATAAGCCCATTTCGAAAATCGAGCAGTCCAAATCTGATCAACTGCAATAATGTCAATTAGCTCACTTTTACTTCTCAAATATCTAGCCAATAATTCTTTTCTTTCGTTAGTGCTAAAAATTTCAAAGGGTAAATTAATACCTACAACTTCAATTTTTCCTTTATTTAACTCATTAAATTTATTAATTACTTTTTGTTGGGCATTAGATATATTATCTACATAATATATTTTTTTTGAAGTTTCAACACTATTTATTGAGGAAAAGGAAGTAGTAAGAATGAAACTTAACAAAATAATTAATGAAATTACAATGAACCCGGCTATTATATAGGATACTTTATCACTTTTCATACAAAAATTATTTAAATGAGTTTTGATTAAAATAAAACTTTTTTTTCAAATATTAACAATTTAAAGTGAATAAAAATTTTTCTCCAAAATCCACTTCAAATTACTACTTATCAATTTAATAAACTAATGGTTATTAAATTGATAACTTTTTAGAAAAATAAATTAAAATATTTCATTATTTCTATTGTTTTATGTAGGCATAATTTTTGTTTGATAACCGGTAATTTATACAATTGTTTATTAGGAGACCTTTATGGATTTTTCGACCGGTACTAAGAATACTTCAACAAATTCTTTAAACGGAGGAGTAAATTATACTTTTCCGTTAACCGCATTAACCTCTTTATTTTTTATGTGGGGTTTTTTAACATGTTTAAATGATATTTTAATCCCTCATTTAAAAAATGTTTTTGAATTGAATTATACTGAATCTATGCTTATTCAATTTGTTTTTTTTACAGCATATTTTATATGTTCTATGCCTTCAGGATGGTTAGTTAAAAAATTTGGATACAAAAACGGTATAGTAACCGGTTTAATAATTGCCGGAATTGGTTGTTTATTTTTTTACCCTTCAGCAGCTTTTCGTTCTTATCCTTTTTTCTTATTTGCACTTTTTGTTATGGCTTCCGGAATTACATTGTTACAAGTTGCAGCAAACCCTTATGTTACAATTTTAGGAAAACCCGAAACAGCATCAAGCAGATTGAATTTAACACAAGCATTTAACTCATTAGGAACTACAATTGCCCCTTATTTCGGATCATTATTAATACTTTCTGTAGTTGTAAAAGGTGCCGAAGAAATGAAAGCCTTAAGTCCTATTGATTTGGAAGCCTACAAAATGGCAGAAGCTGCAGCAGTTCAAGTGCCATATTTGGGTTTAGCAGCAGCATTGTTTGTTATTGCCGGCATTTTTGCTTACATTAAACTTCCCGATTTTCGTAATGGCGAAACGAATAATGATATTGTTGACGAAAATAACTTAGACCATTTACACAATTCAGCATGGAAATACAGACATGTTATTTTGGGCGCAATAGCTATTTTTGTTTATGTTGGCGGTGAAGTTGCTATCGGCAGCTTTTTAGTTAATTATTTAGGCTTAAAAGAAATAGCAGGGTTAAAAGAAGTAGAAGCAGGAAAATTAGTATCGTTTTATTGGGGCGGTGCTATGGTAGGAAGATTTTTAGGAAGTGCTATTCAACGTGTTGTAAAACCCGGAATTA
>DAINPX010000132.1:0-7904 GCA_036743235.1 Melioribacteraceae bacterium | reverse complement strand
ACGCAAGCGGAATATACTTATACAGAATGGAAGTAACGGGAAAGGGAAAAATACCCGTATTTAATGATTTGAAGAAAATGGTGTTGTTAAAATAAATCGTTACGTAAAATATTCCATGTTGTAAAAATAGCTGTATAGTAGTCATTATCTTTTGGAAACTCGGAATCGGAAAAGTTAGGTAAAGCGATTACTTTTTTTCGTAAATCGTCATCAGTTAAAGATAATAAGTCTATTTCGGGATATATTTGGTTTAATGCCCTAGCAATAATAACATAATTATTCCAGTTAATAATAGCTGATAAAGATAGTTTGGTAAATAAAAGTTCTAATTCAAATACATCTTCGGGAATTTTTAATAAAACAAATAATTCTTCAATCGCAGAAGTATCGGAAGTAATAAAATCGGGGCTTTGGGGTGAGTAAATTCTTTTTATTAAAGTTATAATAGTATCCATGTTTTAATAATTTGTTAAAAAAATAGTATATTTAATATAACTAAAATTATTTTTAATAAGCAATAGGGCAAAATGATACTTTCAAAAGTAGAAATATCGGGTATCGATTTAGAAAAACTGATTGAAGATACAATTAGAACGGGAAATTTTAATAAATTATTAGTTATTGTTCCTACTAATAGAAAATCGTTGTATTGGCGAAAACAAATAGTAAAAGAAAGCACTAATGCTGTTTGTTCAAAAATTTATATGGAAACTTTAACAACACTTTCTAATAAGTTGTTAAGCTTATCAGTTAATTTTAATATTATTAGCGAAGCTGCTGCATCGGTTCTTATTAAACAAAGTTTTACGGAAGAATCATTGGAGTATTTTAATGTGTATAGCAATAAAATACCGACCGGTACATTAGACAGGATAAAAAACCTTATATCAAAATTTAAAGAAAACGGCATAACCGTAGATAAAATACTAAACGAAGCAAAATTAGAATTAACCGGTAGTAACGCTAAAAAAGCCTGTGATATTGCAAAAATATTTGGAAACTATAAAAAGAAATGCAGAGAAAGAAAATATTTTGAAATTGGGGATGTTTATGAAGAAATATTATTGCTGGGAGAAGACGGTTTAAAAGAAAATTTTAAGAAAATATTCCCCGATATTGAAAACATAGTGTTTTTTGGATTTGACGAGTTTACATCATTAGAAATTGAAATTGTTAATATGATTTCAAATTTTTGTAACACATATGTAGATTTTGATTATTATGAAAAAAACAGTTCAATATTTTTTCATTTGGATGCTCCGACAAAATATTTTGAGGTGAAAGGATTTAATAAGATTAATGATTTATCTATTACGCCTTATTGGGAGTTTAAGAACCTTTGCAGAAAACATTTATTTAACGGTAATATAAATCAGCCTATTAATAATTATAAAAAAAATATAATAAAAATAAAAGCTGAAAATAAGTATAAAGAAATTGAGTATGTTGCAAAAGAAATAAAGTATATATTAGAAAAAACAGGAACAGTACCCAATAAAATTTGTGTTGCATTTAATTTAATACAAAATTATTCATCAATTGTAAGAAGTGTGTTTGCTAAATATAAAATACCTTTAAATTTAACAGACAGGTATAAACTTGATAATTCAAGCATAATAATATTATTGGTAAATTTGTTAAACATTGTTGAAAACGATTATTATTACAAAGATATTTTTAATGTATTGGATAATAAAATTATTAAAAAATATATTGGAGAAGCAAATAGTTTAATAAAAGCTGCCGGCGAGCTAAAAATTACAATCGGAAAAAATGTTTGGAAAAGAATGTTGGAAGATAAATTAGCCGAATATGATGATGAAACAGTTACTAATTATTACGATGAATTAAATAAAACAGTTTATATAGCTGCCTTGGAAAATTTTAAGAGACTTGAAATTCTTTTAGAACCGTTTGAAAAGACGTTATCTATAGATCAATTTTTATCTGAGATTAATAATCTTATTAATAACCTAAATATTCATGAGTTTTTATTAACCGAAAATCATAACGCAAACAAAAAAAATGTAGCAGCACTTTCAAAATTTTTGGAAGTAATTTCCGAAATATTTGTATTACTAAAAAGTGAATACGGAAATACTGAATTAAGCTTAAAATTTTTTATAGATAATATAAAAACTGCATGTAAATGGGCTAGATATAATACAATAGGTATTTCGGAATGCGGTGTATTGGTAACAACAATAAATGAGATAAGAGGCATTAGGTTCGATTATTTGTTTTTAGGCGGAATGGTTGACGGAGTATTTCCGACAAAGTATCAACCTGAAATATTTGATCGTAATAAATTTAATCAAAAGGATAGGACACATCAAACCGAAGAAAGATATCACTTTTATCAAACATTAAATTGTTTTACAAAAGGTTTATACTTTACACTTCCAATAAATGAAAATGAAAGCGAGCAAGAAGAATCGATATTTTTATCTGAGTTTCAAAAAGTTTTTGATTTAACGGAAATTATTGAACCCGAAAAGTATTATAGTAATAAAATATATAATGAAGATGAATTATTAAAGTTATACGGTACTTTTTTACGAACGGAAAAACTACCCGAAGCCGGATACTTAGAAGAATTATTTAACAATTTACTACCATATAGCTCAATTAAAGAGAGAAATAATATATTTAATAGAAGATCAGTTAACTATCTTGAAAAAAATGAATTTAACGGTTATATAACCGAAAATATATTTTATGATGAGTTAAAACAAAAAATTGAATCTTATTTAAGCAAAATACTTGAAAGACAATTTTCTGTAGCTCAATTAGATGAGTATGCAAAATGTCATTTTAAATATTTTGCAAAAAGAGTTTTAAAACTTGAAACTATAAAAGAACCAAACGAAGAGATGGAAGTATATGAAAAAGGTAATTTAGTGCACGATATACTTTACGATTTTTATAACGAATTAAGAGAAAATAAGCTTATATTAAATGGTTGTAGTAATACAACATTTATTAAAATTAAAGAAATTATGTTTAAAATAGCAACAAATAAAATTGAAAATTCAATTTTAAACCTGCCAATATCATTTTTTGAAAAAGAAAAATTAATTGGTGATGCTAATACAAAAGAAAATTCAATATTATTTAGATTTTTAGAGAATGAAAGAAATAGAAACAGTAGTTATTTACCGGCATATTTTGAAGTTAAATTTGGTAAATTAAGTACAAAGGAAAAAGATAAATTTTTATCTACGGATAACCCTATTGAAATAGGCGGAATAAAACTACAAGGTAAAATTGATAGAATTGATATTGATGTAAACACAAATACATATTCGGTTATTGATTATAAAACAGGTGCTACCGAAGTAAGAATAGAGGATATAAAAAACGGCTATTCCAATCAATTACCGGTCTATTTAATTGCTACTAAAAAACTATTAAAAGATAAATTAGATTATGATTTAAAAGCATATAATTTCCATTATTATAAATTAGTTTATCCAAGCAAAAAATTTGGGCTAAATACCTTTCCAGATGAAAAGGATTTAGTTGTTGCTATTGAGTTAAATGAAAACACAATGAAAGAAGCAGAAAAAAATATTAGTAACTTAGTTATTGAAATTACGAACGGAAAATTTAACTTAATAAGCAGACCGGAGTTTTATAATAAAGTATGTAAAATTTGCGAATTTAAATCGATTTGCAGGATAAATGAAGTAAAAAATTGATATTTAAATAAAAATTTATTAAATTTACTAAAGAAAAATTGATAAAAATAATATAACTTTTGCCACCGCATTGCAGTGGCAATTTTTTTTGTAATAAAATAGGAGAAAAATAGTGTCACAATCGGGATTTGTAAACTTGAGCAGGGAAAAAATCCTTGAGTTTGAAGCTGAATTAAAAGAGCTAAAAACAACCGGTAGAAAACAAATGGCAGAAAGAATTGCGGAAGCACGTTCTTATGGCGATTTATCAGAGAATGCCGAGTATGATGCTGCTAAAGAAGCACAAGGGCTATTGGAATTAAAAATTAGCAAACTTGAAGAAATGCTTTCTAAAGCAAGAATAATAGATACATCAAATTTGCCTTCGGATATAGTTCATATATTAACAACCGTTACAATAAAAAATTTAAATAACGGAAAAACATTAAAATATACAATGGTATCTTTAGAAGAAGCTGATTTACAAAGCGGTAAACTTGCAATTACTTCTCCTGTTGGGCAAGCTTTAATGAATAAAAAGAAAGGTGATATAGTTGAAGTTAAAGTACCTGCCGGTTTAATTAAATACGAGATTCTTGAACTTGAACAGTCTGCTTGATGACGAAGCCTATATAAAACTGACAATTGAACTTGCAAAAAAAGGTGAGAGTTTTGTTAGTCCAAACCCTATGGTAGGAGCTGTTATTGTTAAAAATAATGCAATAATAGGGGTCGGTTACCATGCCAAGTATGGTGAAAACCATGCTGAGATAAATGCTTTTGCCTCCTGTAAAGAGAGTACCGAGGGGGCAACTTTATATGTTAATTTAGAGCCTTGCTCCCATTATGGCAAAACTCCTCCCTGTGTAGATTCTATTATTGAAAAAAAAATTAAACGGGTAGTTGTTGGTACATTAGACCCAAACCCCTTAGTTGCAGGTAGAGGTATTAAAATATTAGAAGATGCCGGAATTGAAGTAGAGGTAAACGTTTTACAAAAAGAATGTTTGGAATTAAATAAAATATTTTTTAAACATATTACTACAAAATTACCTTATGTACATCTGAAAGTAGCTCAAACATTAGACTCTAAAATAGCTGATAAATACTTTAAAAGTAAATGGATAACTTGTGCTGAAAGCAGAACTTACGTGCACGAACTTAGAAGCATTTATGATGCCGTTTTAGTTGGAAGTAATACAGTAGTATATGACAATCCGGAACTTTCTGTTAGATTTTCTGAAGGCAGAAATCCATTCAGAATTGTTGTTAATACTAACTGTAACCTTTCAACAAATTATAAAATATTTAACATGGCTGATAAAAAAACGATTATTGTTTGTAGTGAAGTATTAAAAGATCATAAAAAAATCAGTCCCTTTATTGATTTAGGAAACAAAGTCCTATATGTTAAACAGAACAAAAAAGGAAGAATTAAAATTAAAAGTTTATTGGCAGAATTATATAAAATAGGTATTTATTCACTATTAGTTGAGGGGGGAGCACATATGTTTTCTACCTTTATTAAAAAAGGACTTTTTGATGAATTAGATGTTTTTATTAGTCCCAAAATACTGGGTAGTGGTATTGCTCCGTTTAATAATTTGGGTATTAAAAAATTAAGTGAGGCTATTAATATAAAACTTAATAAAGTTATTACTTTGGGAGACGATGTTTTGCTTAATTACTTAAGAGGAAAATAATGTTTACCGGAATAGTTGAGGAAATAGGTAAAGTTATTAAAAAAAATAGAAAAGGAGACGGAATAGAGTTTACCATTTCTTCTTCAACATTAATAAGTAATATGGAGATAGGGGATAGTATTTCTGTAAACGGAGTTTGTCAAACAGTTGAGAAATTGGAAGCTGATAAATTTATTTTTTCTACAGTTGAAGAAACTATAAAAAAAACAAATTTAGGCGAATTATCAATTAATTCTTTTGTTAATTTAGAATCATCTTTAACATTAAGTAAAAAAATTAGCGGACATCTGGTTTATGGACATGTTGATTGTACCGGAAAAATTGTAAAAATAATAAATAAAAATGTCGGATATCAAATCACAATTAGTTATCCTCAAAAATTTAATAAATATCTTATTCATGTTGGGTCAATTGCCCTTAGTGGAATAAGTTTAACTATAGCTGAATATAATATTAAAGATTTTACTGTTGCAGTAATACCTCATACTTGGCATAATACCATTTTAAAATATGCTAAGGTTGGAGATTTATTAAACCTTGAATTTGATGTTTTGGGTAAGTATGTAGAAAAGATGACAGGAAAAGGTAAGTCAGAATTAAATGAAAATATGCTTAAAAATTTAGGTTTTTAGTGGATACTGTTTTTAATAAAATTGATGATTTTGTTTTTACTAATAAACTAATAAGCAATAACGATAAAGTGCTTTTGGCTTTAAGCGGAGGAGGAGATAGTGTTTTTTTGTTTTACTATTTTATTTACTTGCAAAAACATATTAATCTAAAATTTGAATGCTTACACATAAACCATAATTTAAGAGGAAAAGACAGTAATTTAGACGAAAAATTTTGTGTTGAATTGTGTTTAAGCAATAATATTCCACTTTACATAAAATCGGTTAATGTTTTGGAATTTGCCGATAGAAATAAAAAATCGATTGAAGAAGCTGCAAGAATATTAAGATATGATGAATTAAATAATATTAAAAGGCAATATAATTTTACAAAAATTGCTACTGCTCATAACTTAGATGATAATATTGAAACTATAATTTTTAGAATGATTGAAGGAACAGGTTTAAAAGGCTTGACAGGAATTCCTGTAATTAGAGATGGGGTTATAATAAGACCTTTGCTACAAACTTCCAAAAATGAAATATCAGAATATTTGAAACATAATAATTTAAAGTTTCGTTATGATGAATCTAATAGTAATATAAATTATAAACGAAACTATATTCGTCATAAAATTATTCCAAAAGTTTGGGAACTAAACAATAACTATCAGTCAGCGTTTTTAAGAACTATTAATATATTAAACGGTGTAAGCTACTTATATTATAACGAAATAAATGATATAATTAAAAAAAATATTAAACTAACAGATGTAAATATATGTATTAACAATCGGTTAATAGAAGAATACAACGATGTTATTTGTTCGGAATGTATTAAAATTAGTATGGAAAATAAATTTAATTATCGTTTTGATAGATATGATTATGATAAAATTAATACAATAAAATACTTACAAACCGGAAAGTTATTAGAACTAAAAGATAATATTATTTTGTTTAGAGATAGAGAAAATATTATTATCGAAAAAAAGAGTTATGAAAACAATGATGTTATTAAGTTTGAGATAGGTAAAGAAATAATATTACAAAATAATATTTTAAAATCAGAAATTATAAAAATTGAAGAAGTTTCAATAAAAAATAAATCAGTTAATGTTGAATTTATAGATTATGAAAAATTGGACTTTTATAACTTAACCATTAGAAAATGGAATGCCGGGGATAGCTTTACTCCTTATGGAATGAAAGGGAACAAAAAAATAAGTGACTTTTTAACTGATATAAAAGTAGATGCAAAAGAAAAGAAAAACCAATATGTTTTACTAAATATGAACGAAATAGTGTATGTAATTGGTTACAGAATTAGTGAAAAATATAAAATTTCCGAAAAAACTAAACAGGTGCTTAAAATATGGATAGACTTAATTTAACTGCGGATGAAATATTAGTAGGCAACGAAAAATTTGTAAAATACTTAAACGAAGAGCAAATTCAGGATAGGATTAAAGAGCTTGCAGAACAAATTACCGAAGAATACGCCGGTAAATTACCTATTTTTATAGGAATACTAAATGGTTCGTTTATGTTTATGGCAGATTTACTTAAGAATGTAAGTTTAAGCTGCGAGATGGACTTTTTTAAATTATCGAGCTATGGTGATTCAAAAATATCAAGTGGTAAAGTAAAATTGTTAAAAGAATTGAATGCCGATATAAGGGACAGAAATATTATTATTGTTGAAGATATTGTTGATACAGGGCTTTCCTTAAAGTATATCGAAGAAATAATGGAACATTACAAACCCGCAAGTGTTAAAGTTGCTACATTGCTTTTTAAACCAAAATCTTTAAAATATGATGTAAAAATTGATTATATTGGGTTTGAAATTCCTGATAAGTTTGTAATTGGGTATGGGTTGGATTATGGGCAAAAATATAGAAACTTAC
>DAINPX010000131.1:0-7980 GCA_036743235.1 Melioribacteraceae bacterium | reverse complement strand
AGATAATCATATTAAAGCAGCCGGAAGCATTACTAAAGCAGTTAACTTAGTAAGAGCAAGATATAATTACAAATACAAAATTGAGGTTGAAACTAGCACTATTAAAGAAGTAAGGGAAGCTATGGATGCCGGTGCTGACATAATAATGTTAGATAATATGCCGATTGATGAAATGAAGAAAGCAAAAATTTATATCCATAATTTTGCAATTACCGAAGCAAGCGGAAATATTACCGAAGAAAAATTAATTAAAATTGCCGAAATAGGAATTGATTATATTTCTATTGGGGCTTTAACTCATAGTGTAAAAGCTTTGGATATTTCAGGAAAAATTGAATTAGGAGATTAGAATGAATAATAATTTAATACAAAAAATTAACGTGTTAAAAAAAGAAAAAAATGCAATAATATTAGCTCATAATTATCAAAGACCGGAAATACAAGATGTGGCTGATTTTGTAGGCGATTCCTTGGGGCTTAGCAAACAAGCAGCTTCAACCAATGCAGAAACTATTGTTTTTTGTGGTGTTCATTTTATGGCAGAAACTGCCGCAATTATTTCACCAAATAAAAAAGTCTTAATTCCTGAATTAAATGCAGGGTGCTCTTTAGCGGATTCAATATCAAAAGAACAATTAGTTGAGCTTAAAAAACAATATCCCGAAGCGGTTGTTGTTGCATATATTAATACTACTGCCGAAATTAAAACCTTAAGTGATTATTGCGTAACTTCTTCCAATGCGGTTAATGTAGTTAATGCAATTGATAAAGATAAACTAATTATATTCTTACCCGATAAATTTTTGGGTAATTACGTAAAAAGAGTTACCGGAAGAGATATTATTGTTTTTGACGGTTCTTGCCATGTTCATCAGAAAATCGGAAATGTAGAATTTGATAAAGCCGAAAAAATGTTTCCTAATTCCGAGTTTTTGGTTCATCCTGAGTGTGGCTGCTCATCTTCTTGTATGCTTAAATCGTTAAACCATCCTGAATCAACAAAAATTAAAGTTTTATCAACCGAAGGAATGGTAAATTATATACCAAAATCAAACAATAAATCTTTTGTAATAGCTACAGAAGTGGGAATTTTACATCGATTAAATAAATTTTATCCCGAAAGAGAATTTTACCCCGTAAGTGAAAACTCTATTTGTGAATACATGAAAATGATAACATTAGAAAAACTTTATGAATCGTTATTACATGAAAAGTTTGAGGTAAAACTACCGGCAGAAACAATAGAAAGAGCAAGGTTACCTATTGAGCGGATGTTGGCAGTATAGATAATTAATCCGCAACCTTTTTAACGGGATAATTAACATCTTCAAAAAGACGATAACGTTCTTGATAATCCTCAATGCGTTTTTTTGCAAGAGTAATATACTTTTCTTCATTATCGTAACCTACAAAAAATCGATTGTTTTTTAATGCAGCTATTGCTGTGGTACCACTGCCCATAAAAGGATCTAGTATTATATCGTCCTTAAATGAGTAAAGATTAATTAAACGCGTAGGTAGTTCTTCGGGGAATGGTGCAGGATGTCCAATTCGTTTTGCGCTTTCTGCATTCATATTCCAAACTGATTTTGTCCATTCCATGAATTGTTCCTTCGTAATTGTGTTCTCTTTATTTCCTGCTTCGCGCTTATAATCACCTTTTGAAAACACTAAAATATACTCGTGAATATCTCGTAATGTTGGATTTGACGCGCTTTGCCAACTGCCCCAAGCAGTTGATGGACTTGCGCTTGCAGCTTTATTCCATATTATTTCGCCTCGCATTAAAAACCCAATTTTTATCATCATCTGTGATATATAATCGGATAAAGGGATATATGGTTTCCTTCCTAAGTTAGCTACGTTTACACATGCACGACCTCCGTTAACTAACACCCTATATGTTTCTTTAAAAACATTTTCTAATAATTTTAAATATTCATCTAAAGTCAAGTCTTTGTCATATTCTTTGGTTGCATTATAAGGAGGAGAAGTTATCATTAAATGAATGGCATTATCCGGTATCAATCCCATCTTTTCGCTACTCCCCCAAATTATCGTATTTAATAACGAAGTAGGAAAAACATTATCTACATATAGTAGGTTTGATGAAGTATTTTGAATGTCTTGATACATCCGAGAATTATAAAAATCGCTTGCGTCATGATTTATTCTTCCCGATGTTCCAAAAGAACTTGTTTTAGTTCCGCTATTTCGTTTCATGTGTTTTTTCAATTAAATCTAAAAATTTTTCAGCTATATTTATATAATTATTTGCGGTTGAAGCGATTTTAATAATTTCCCCTAATTTTTCTCGACCTATCATTGAAGAAAAATACACTGAGTTAATGTTTAGTAATTTAACAATTAACTCTTCAAATTGTTGCAAGTTACCTATTGTTATAAAACCATTTTTAGGACTACTTGTACAATATTTCTTGTTTTCGTCCGATGGAAATAGATTTATAAAATGTTGAATTATCCCTCTATTCTTTAATATATCCGACTTATTGATATAGTTTGTTGAGATGGGGTATTTCCTAAAATTAATATTGGTATATTTGAAAACTCATTTGAACTAAGCCTGATATTTACTGCTTTACCAATAGCTTTTAGCATAGAATCCGACCTTAATAACGAAGGTCTTCCTTTGTGTTGTGTAAAATGTGAAATATACTTTAGATTATTGCTTTCATATATAATTGTTTACAATACTCATTTTTACTTCAAAAATTATTTTAATGTTCTGAGGCATTTGATTATCCTCGGGTGTTGTGCAAAAAGCTATATCGGCTCCGGAATTATTATCTAATGATAATTCTTTACATTTTACATTTTTTACAGCATAAAGATTTAAGGATGCTGCTATCGGAGAAAGTAACTTAAGGCAATAAGTTTCAGTAAATTCTCCTATAAATGAATTACGACTTTGAAGAGTACCGTAATTTCCATCAATATTTCGTGGAATGTAAGCATAGTATTTATCATCAATCTTGTAAAATAATTTATCAGGTTCAACTCCTTCATTAATATATGAATTAAAAAAGTTCATCTCGTCTTCAATAGTCCATAATTCCATAATATACCTTAATTTTTATTCAAAATAATTTTTATCGCTTCACTTAAGTACTTAACCGGATGAATATTAACCTCTTTTAATAATTTTAAGTTTTTATTGTTTCCTATTGGAATTATTATATTTTTAAAACCAAGTTTTACACACTCTTGAACACGTTTTTCGATATTGGAAATTGTTCTTAATTCTCCACCTAACCCAACTTCTCCTATTGCCACATAATCACTTAGTGCTGGTAAATCTAAAAACGAAGATGCTATTGCACAACATACGGCAGCATCAATTGCCGGTTCATCAATACGTAAACCGCCGGCTATATTTAAAAAAACGTTTGATTGCGAAACTCTTAAAGCTACGCGTTTTTCCAAAACAGCCAATAAAATTGAAAGTTTTCTATAATCAAATCCGGTTGCAACTTTTTGTGGATTTCCATAAGGTGAAGGAGTTAACAGAGCTTGAACTTCCAATAAAACGGGACGAGTTCCTTCCAAGCTGCACGTTATTACACTTCCCGATATACTTTTACTTCTCTCACTTAAAAATAATTCACTAGGGTTATTTACTTGCACTAATCCCGTTTCGTGCATTTCAAACAGCCCTATTTCGTTTGTGCTGCCGTATCTATTTTTATATGCCCGCAAAACTCTATAATTATGATTTTTCTCTCCTTCAAACTGTAAAACTGCATCTACCATATGTTCTAATATTTTAGGTCCCGCAATATATCCTTCTTTTGTAATATGCCCGATTAAAATAATTGCACAATTATTACGTTTTGCGGCATCCATTAGCTTCATTGCCGATTCTCGAATTTGTGTTACTGTTCCCGGTGCATTATCTAATTCAGAAATATAACAAGTTTGAATTGAGTCAATAATTACGGTTTTAAATATTCCTTTTTCAATAACCGAAATAATTTTATCCGTATCTGTTTCCGCTAAAAGACTTACATTATTGCTTCTAACATTTAAACGTTTTGCTCGTAAATTTATTTGATTAATCGACTCTTCGCCTGTAACATATAAAACCTCATTTTGAATACCGGCAGCAGATTGTAATACAAGAGTGGATTTTCCAATACCAGGGTCGCCTCCTATAAGTATAACAGATCCCTGAATTAGCCCACCGCCCAAAACTCGGTCAAATTCTTCTATATTTGTAGTAATTCTCTTTTCGTCAATTACTGCAAAATCGGTTAATTTATGAACCTTAATTTCTCCGTAATCAACTTTATTCTTTTTTTTGCCCGTTTCAATTGTTTCTTCACTAAATGAATTCCAACTATCACAACTTGGGCATTTACCCAACCATTTGGGAGATTCGTAACCGCACGATGAACAAATAAATTTCGTTTTAATTTTCAACTTTAAATCCTGTTCTTTTAATAAAATTAACCAATACGTCGTCTTTGCTTTCCATTAGTTCTTTTGAAGTGCCTGTAAAATAAATTTTACCTTCGTGTACCATTGCTATTTTAGAAGCGACATTTTGAACGCTAAACATATCATGCGTTACAACAACAGAAGTTACATTTAATTTTTTGCTTAAACTAAGTATTAATTCATCAATAGAATCGCTCATAATAGGATCTAGTCCTGTTGTAGGTTCGTCATATAAAATATACTTTGGAGTAGTAATTAACGAACGTGCAAGACTAATCCGTTTTTTCATACCTCCGCTTAATTCAGCCGGTTTCAGCTTTTCGGTTCCGGGTAACCCTACTAATTCAAGTTGTTCTTTTACCATATCTTTTATTTGTTCGGTAGAAAAATTATAATTATTTTCAACTAACGGTAAACTAACATTTTCTTCAACCGTCAAAGAATCGAATAAGGCAGCTCCTTGAAACAAAAAGCCGAATTTGCGTCTTATTGAGTATAGTGTTTTCAAATTACATTTAGTAACGGATTCACCTTCAACAAGTATATCTCCTTCATCCGGCATAAGCAAACCGACAATATGTTTAAGCAAAACGCTTTTACCACAACCGCTTCTTCCTATAATTGCCAATGTTTCGCCTTCGTTAATAGTTAAATTTACGCCGGATAATACCTGTTTACTGCCAAAACTTTTTTTTACGTCAATAATTTCTATCATATGGTTTACTCTAAAAAAATATACTTCAAATTTATACTTTTTTTAATTAAAAATTATATTAAAATTATTAATAGCTTGATTTTGAGAAATAATTTGTTTAATTTTGTAATGAGCATATGCTCATTATAAACAAGAGTTAATAATGCCAAGACCAAAAAAATGTAGAAAAATGTGTTGTAAACCTCAGACAAATTACTTTAAGCCAAGGGGTATTCCAATTAATATGCTTACCGAAATAGTTTTAAGCAGAGATGAATTTGATGCATTAAAACTTAGCGATATAGATAAACTATCTCAAGAAGATGCAGCAATACATTTAGGAATTAGCAGGCAGACATACGGTAGAATTTTAATTTCGGCTCATCAAAAAGTAGCATTGGCAATTGTTAACGGATTAGCTTTAAAAATAGAACATTAATAAACGGAGGTTTTTTATGTTAGTAGCAGTAGCAACAGATGATTTTATGACCATAACCGGTCATGTTGGCAGATGCAATGGTTTTTTAATTTATGATGTTGAACAGGGAAAAATAAACGGCGTAACTCAGCGAGAAAATAATTTCACTTTACATCGCATGCAAGGTAACGAACATCAACATCATCATGGACACGATGACGGGCATCATGCCCATAGCCATAGCAGTTTGGCTTTGGGATTAAAAGATTGCAAATGTTTAATTGCAAATGCAGCCGGTGGTAGATTAGTAGCAGATTTGGAAAGAAACGGAATTGAGGTAATTTTAACTTTGCTTAGTGATCCCGAAACAGCCGTAATTGCGTACTCTAAAGGTGAACTGAAATTTGATGAAAATGCAACTTGTAATCATCATTAATTTTATAATTTCCTGTTTTTAACCTCTCAAAATTTTGAGAGGTTTTTTATTTTTAAGACTCAAATTAATATTTCAGACATAATATCTCTTTATTGGTTTTGATTTAACATTTTAAATTGTTATTTTAATAAACAATTTATCACATCAATTAAAAAGGAGAACAAATGAAATATTTTATAATTTTTGTTTTATTCGTAGCATCATTAAGTTTCGGTCAAGAAAACATTAGCCCTGAGCAAGCTCAAAAACTTTGGATGGAATATATGACTCCGGGAGATGTTCATGCTTCATTCGCTAAATCGGTTGGAAATTGGGATACAGAGGCAAAATCGTGGATGGATCCTTCAGGCGAACCGGTTGTTTCAAAAGGGACAGCTGTTATAGAAATGCTTTTAGGTGGACGGTATATGCAATCGAAATATTTTGGTACTGTTATGGGAATGCCATTTGAAGGGATGGGAATAGATGCTTATGATAATTCAACCAAAGAATATAAAGCTATTTGGATTGATAATTTGGGTACAGGTATAATATATATGTTAGGAAAACATGATCCTAGTAAAAACCAAATTGAGTATAAAGGTAAAATGGTGGATCCGGTTATCAAAGGAGAAACGAATATAAGACAAGTTATTACATTTATTGATGAAAACACACAACAAATTGAAATGTATGGCGAGATGATGGGAAAAGAATTTAAAAGTATGGAAATGATAATGAAAAAGGTTAAAAAATAATAAAAACAACCAACCCTTCCGTTATATAAAACATAAATAACGGAAGGGTAATTTTTCAATAAAGAAGTTTTATTTCACTTTTGCAAATTTTTGGGTTATGGTATCGGTTTTACCGTTACTTTTCATAATCATTTTATAAAAATAAACTCCGTTGGCTATTTCATCGCCGTCTTCATCTTTTCCGTCCCAATAAATTTTATTAAAATCGATATTCAGTTCAGCACCGCTTAATTTAATTTTTTTAATTAAACGACCGGCAACTGTAAAAATATTTATACTCATTTCATCGGGTATTTGAGTTAATTTAAATGTAAAATATGTGTTTTCGGTAAATGGATTAGGATAATTATAAGCATATAAAACTTTAGCTTCAGATGAAACGACAAAATTCTTTTGGAAACCGCTATAACCTTCCAAATTGCCTATTAAGTTATTACCTGTAATTCTAATAAAATGTTCACCATCCGAAAAAACAGGTTTAAAGTAAAATGTAACTTTACGGTTAACAGTATCATAAACACTGCTATCTATTTCATTACGATATTTTCTAACACCATCAATATAAAATCTAAACGAAGTAGTATCATCATAAGGGAATAACGGCATATAGTCTAAATTGATAGATATTATTGGTTTATTAGAAACAAAATCACCATCGGCAATATCAATATCATCAAACTTAGCTGAAATACGTGCAGAATGAATATTGGTAATAGTATCTTTAATTACATAAAACGGAATTTTAAAGTAGTTATTATCTTTATATAATTCTTTAACTTTATTTGTTGAATCGATTATCAACTCAAAAGCCATATTTCCAAAACCATCGTCAAAGTTAGAAACATAATTGTAATTAAAACTTTTTAATATCATAGTATCAAGCCTTGTAAACAGCGAATCAAAAATAACTCGTTTAGAATTATTTGGTAAAATTAAATTTGCAAGTACTTTAAAGCTATCTGCAGTACTGCCTCCTACATTCATAAATCCAAAATTAAAAGCGATCGAGCCGCCCTGGTCAATTGAATCTTTGGAAACAGTAACAACTTGGTAATTTGTTGCCAATTCAGGTAGTTTATCATATCCTATAGATAATGAACGTAATGACGGAGATTGAATATCTGGTTGAATAGTAAAATCGCTTTTAACTTTAATTTTAGGATATTTTTTAGCATCAATAGTGCTAATATCTCCTATACCGTTTTCATTAAGAACAACAGTATCCAAAGTATCAATT
>DAINPX010000130.1:0-8050 GCA_036743235.1 Melioribacteraceae bacterium | reverse complement strand
TTACTCTCAAGAAACTCTTTACTTCCAATTAAGTTATTTTTATCTGCAGTTTTTCCTAAAGTATATGTATTGGGATGTTCAAGCATAAAAAACGTGTCATCGGTGGTACCGGCAACACGTTTATCAAAAGTTTGTGTTTGTAAATCCCATGCGGTTTTATAATCAATAAACCCCAAATCCGAATATAATAAATTTTTAGATGTGTATTGATTCGCCAAGTGCATTTGCTGCTGCTTCCATAATTGATTCTGATAAAGTAGGGTGAGCGTGTATTGTTTTAATAATGGTTTCGGGAGTTGCCTCCAACGATTTTGCCAAGCCAAGTTCTGCAATCATTTCAGTAGCTTCTGAACCAATAATATGAGCACCTAAAAGTTCACCATATTTGGCGTCAAAAATTAATTTAACAAAACCTTCTCTTTCACCAATAGCAAAAGCTTTACCGCTTGCCATAAACGGAAATTTTCCAATTTTTATTTCGTAACCTTTTTCTTTTGCTTTCTGTTCTGTTAAACCTACGCTTGCTACTTGAGGTTGACAGTAAGTACAACCCGGAATATTATTATAATCAACTTTAGGTGTATGAATTCCTTTAATTTTTTCAACACAAGTTATCCCTTCTGCACTTGCAACGTGTGCAAGCCAAGGTGCACCTATAACATCGCCTATTGCATATATGCCTTTAATATTTGTAGAATAATCTTCTCTATTTACAACAATTGAATTTTTATAGGTTTCAACCCCAACGGTTTCTAAACCTATATTTTCTATATTACCAACAACTCCAATTGCACTTAATACTTTTTCGGATTCTAAAACTTTTTCCTCGCCGTTTTTTTCTATTATAACCTTAACTTTATTATCAAGTATTTCGGCACTTTTAACTTTAGTTGAAGTAAAGATGTCTATTCCTCGCTTTTTAAAACTTTTAGCCAATGTATCGCTAACTTCTTTATCTTCAATAGGCAAAATTTGGTCTAACATTTCAATTATTGTAACTTTTGTTCCCAATACAGAATAAAAATAAGCAAATTCAATTCCAATTGCTCCTGCTCCTATTACAATTAATTCCTTTGGTAAACTATCTAATGTCATTGCTTCGCTGCTTGTAATTATATTTTTTCTATCAACCGGAATGTTTTCTACAAACCTTGGTCTTGCACCCGTTGCTATTATGATATTATCGGCAGTAATTAATTCGGTATTACCGTTATTTAATATAACTTCCAGTTTATTTTTGTCAACTAACTTACCAAGACCTTTAACTCTTTCAATTTTATTCTTTTTAATTAACATTTCCACATTTCTGCTAATTTTTTCGGAAATGCTTCTACTTCTTTTAATAATTTTGGTAAAATCAAATTTTAACCCTTCAACTGTTAAACCAAATTCATCAGCATTGTTTTTCAAATTTTCAAATATTTCGGCATTTTTTAACAAAGATTTAGTTGGTATGCAGCCCCAATTTAAGCAAATACCCCCTAAATTATCTTTATCTATTACAACGGTTTTAAAACCCAATTGTGCAGACCTAATGGCAGCCACATAACCGCCCGGTCCACCACCCAAAACAGCAATATCAAAGTGTTTAGACATAATATCCCTTTTTAGTATGTTAATAACAAAATAACCGTAAAAAGTGCTTTAAAGTTTAATACATTAAGATAAAACTATTAACGCAACTCCAAAAAACATACATGTTGCTCCTAATAGTCTTTCTTTTATACCTTCTTCTTTTAAAAAATAATAACCGAAAAATACCGAGAGTAACCCGCTAAGCCGTTTTAAGGCAATAACATATGCAACTAAAGTAAGTGAAAGTGCAACCATATGAAATATAAAAGAACTAACGGCTAATCCGCTTATTAAAAGTAAATTCTTCTTATTTTCTAAAATAATTTTAATATTAAAACGACTTTTAGCATATAGCAATAAAGACATTAAACTAAATACGACAACATTAATAAAAATTAAATGTTGATAGACCGATGAACTTTTTATAGATATTTTATCAAAATTGGCAGATATACTCCAGATAAATGCCACAAATAGCATATATCTTGTTCCTTTATTTTTTATTAAAGACTTAAAAGGCGTAAATATACCGTTTTTTATTGATTTGAAATTTAGTAAATATGACCCCGAAACAATTAGTATTATACCCAATAAACCGTAAATATTAGGAAATTCGCCAATTAATATAGGTGAAGTAACAAGCATAAATAATGGGGTAAAACTTAACATTGGCATTACCGATGAAATATTACCAAATGCCAATGCTTTATTATAAAATACGGTAGCAGTTAAGTTTATTAAACCCGAAATAATTACCGCTTGCCAAAAAGTATAACTAAATTTTAATTCAATAAAAAACAGCCCGGGTACAAACAAAAAGAACGGTAAAAAATAATTGAACCACGCAATTATTAAAGGATCTACTCTTTCACTCGTTTTTTTACTTATCAAGCTGCGAATTGCTTCGCTTAACGGATTTAATAAAGCAAAAATTATCCACATATATTATTTTTATTATTATAAAGTTAATAAAATCAATTAGTTATGCTAAAATAACTATTTTTATTAGAATAAAAATCCATTAATAAATTATTATTAAAATTCCCCTCTTGTTTTTAATTACAAATTTTAATATTTTCAAAATTCAATATAAACATGCAAAGAGAAAACGATGAGCATAAATTTTGATTTATCTCAACAACTAATTGATAATATCTCTATAGGTATTTATCTTTTAGATTTAGAGGGTAATATTATTTTGACAAATGATTATATCAAAAAAATAGTTATAGAAAATAATGTAGAACAAAATTATTTAATCCCTACTTCTTATATTATTAAAAATGTTAATAATAATAATTATTCCGATAGCTTTGAAATTGATTTATCAGGTGTTTTAAAAAAATTTATGAAGAATAGTTGGAAAGTTTCGGAACTGAACAATCAAAAAATTATTATTGGCACTATTGAAGACATAACCGAAATTAAAATAAATAAATTAAAAGTTTTAGATGGCGAGAATAAATTTAACGAATTATTTAACTCAATGGCTCAAGGGGTAGTATATCATGATAAAAACGGTAATATTATTGATGCAAACCCGGCTGCATTACGAATATTAGGACTTTCTATTGAGCAATTTAAGGGAGAATCAGCTAAAATTCCGGAATGGAAAGTAATTTACGAAGACGGTTCCGAATATAAGCAAGAAGACCATCCCGCAATGTACACATTGCGTACGGGAAATCCTTTATTTGGTGCTTTGATGGGTGTATATAATCTCGAAAAAAAAGATATTATTTGGATTTTGGTCAGCTCATCTCCTAGGTTAATTGATATTAATGGTAAACCCGAAGAAGTTTTTGTAACTTTTGAGGATATCACCGATTTAAGAAAATGGCAAATAGCACTTTCAAGAAGTGAAGAAAGATATAGAAAATTATTAAATTCTGCTTCGGATTTTATTTTCCTTAAAGATAGCAATTATAGATACTTGATGATAAATACTGCTTATGAAGAGTTTTTGGGTATTACCGAAAATGAAGTAGTTGGCAGAAGCGATTTTGAACTTTTACCCGCAGATATTGCTAATAATTGTTATAAATCCGACCAAAAGGCACTTACAACCGGTTCAATTGTAATATCTTACGAAGCAGTGTACGATAAAATGTACGAAACTCAAAAATTTACTGTAAAACTTTCCGATACCGAGATAGGTATTGGCGGAATTATTAAAGACGTAACGGATATATATAAAACACAAAAAACTATAAAAGAAAACGAAGAAAAATATCGGTTATTGGTTGAAAACCAAAACGACTTAATAGTAAAAGTTGATAAAGAAGGAAGATTTCTTTTTGTATCCCCATCATATTGTAAAATGTTTGGTAAAAACGAGAATGAATTATTAGGCAATAGATTTATCCCGTTGGTTCATCCGGAAGATAGAGATAAAACTCTAAGAGAAATGGAAAAACTGTATTCTCCTCCTTACAATTGTTATATCGAGCAACGTGCTCTAACAGTTAATGGTTGGAAATGGTTTGGCTGGTTGGATAAAGCAATAACAGATATACACGGTAACGTAATTGAAATAATTGGTAACGGGCGAGATATAACAGATAAAAAATATTTTGAAATTGAATTACAAAAAGCTAAAGAATTAGCCGAAACAAGTAATAAAGCTAAAGTTGAATTTTTATCCGAAATTTCTCATAAAATTAGTTCTCCTTTACAAACAATTTTAGATTCTTGTAACATTATTAATAATAAAATAAAGCTAAGCAACAATAACGAGATTATTGAATTATTTAAGAATATCAATTATTCTAGCGAAAAAATTATTAAAATAACTAATAATATTCAAAATTTATCAGAACTTACACTAAATGTTTATAAGCCTAAATTTGGAGAAATTGATCTTAAAAAAGAGATTTTGGATGTTCTGATTACTTCATATAAACTTATTGCACAAAATAAGGGACTTCTATTTAAATTTGAATCTACTTTGGCTAAATGTATATTAAATATAGATACGTATAGCGTTATACAAATAATATCAAATTTATTAGATAATGCCATAAAATTTACACATAAAGGTCATATTGAAGTAAAATTATTTAAAAATGATGAAAAAACATGTATTTCGATTTCTGACACCGGTATTGGTATTAAACCTGAATTTATACCTCATCTAATAGAATCAAATTTAAAGGATGGCGACAAAAAAAATAAATATTTTGAAGAAAACGGACTTGGATTGGTATTGGTAAAAGAGTATTGCAAAATAAACAATGCCATAATTAATGTAGAAAGCATAGTTGGTAAGGGTTCTACTTTTACTATAATTTTTAATAATTAAATCTTCTTTTTTTGTTGGGAATTATTATAAAATTAATTAATTTAAATAATTCTATAACTTAAAAAAGGATTTCATTATGGAAAAATCGTTATCTAGACAAATTGCAGAATTTGCCGTAAATCTTAAATATGAAGACTTACCCGAAAATGTTATTTACGAAGTAAAACGTTATTTATATGATTCAGTTGGGTGTGCTTACGGAGCCTACAATACTAAAGATGTTAACATATTAAAAGACATTTATTTAGAAATGGGGGGCAAAGAAGAGGCTACATTAATTGGATTTGGTGATAAAATACCTGCAGTTAATGCAACTTTAATTAACTCGCTGGCTATTAGAGCTTTAGATTTTAACGATATATATTGGAAAGAAGATCCTTCGCACCCTTCGGATATTATTCCTGCTGCTCTTTCGGTTGGTGAATTAATGAACTTATCGATGAAAGATGTTATTACCGCAATTGTATTGGCATACGAATTTGAACAACGGTTATGCGAATTTGCAACACCGGGTGTAAGAGAACGCAAATGGCATCATGCAACTTTAACACAGTTTGTTTCTCCTATTGTTGCCGGAAAGTTATTAGGATTAACCGTTGACCAGATGGTTAATGCAATTGGCATTAATGGTTCTCATAATCATACAATCGGCTGCCCAACCGCCGGTAAATTAACAATGATGAAAAATACTGTAGATCCTATGGCTGTTCAAACAGGTGTTTTTGCTGCTTTGATGGCAAAAAAAGGTTATACCGGAACTGAAGCAGTTTTTGAAGGTAAAGAAGGTTTTATGGACGTCTTTTTAGGATGGGATGTACCAACTCAATCTGTTAAGGAAGTTACTGTAAATAAACACACTTTAAGTTGGGATGTAAATAAACTAATTGGTAATTTGGGTAAAAATTATAAAATATTAGAATGCAGTATGAAAGCTTTTCCTACCGAAGCATTAACACATACACACATTACCGCAACGTTAAAGGTAATGACAAAAAATAATTTAAATTATCAAGATATCGATTCTGTTACAATTACAACAATTGCTAGAGCTTGTGATATTTTATTCGATACTCATAAATATCATCCGGAAAGTAGAGAAACTGCAGATCATTCTTTACCTTATTGTATTGCAGCTGCAATTGTTGATAAAAAAATTACGACTCAATCTTTTTCGGATGAAAAATTAAAAGATCCGAGAATTAGAGAAGTAATTATGAAAATAAAAGGAGAAGCTTCAATTGAATTTGAAAAAATGTTTCCTGCAAAACAACCTTCTAAAGTTGTTGTAAAAACTGTTGACGGTAAAGAGTTTTCAGAATACTTGGAATATCCTAAAGGAGACCCTAGAGAACCGATGACTATGGAAGATTTAGAAAACAAATTTAACGCTCTTTCTTCTGATTTATTAACTAATGAAAGACAAAAAGCAATTAAGAAAATAATTTTTAATTGTGATAACTTAACAGCAAAAGAATTTATGAAAGAACTAATAATTTAAACAATATTATACGAGAAATAAATGTTATCCGAATTTACGCAATCAGCAGCCGGAAAAAAAGGAAAAGAAGTAAGAAGTGACTGTTATATTGAACTAATTCTAAAAAAATCCGGCGGTATAAATATAAACTTAGGAAGTAAGGTAAAAGTACTGTATGGTGATTCAATAAAAGAATTAATTTTAGATATGTGCAAGTTTTTTGACTTGGAGCACGCCGAAATCAATATTACAGATAACGGAGCATTACCATTTGTGATTGCAGCACGTTTTGAATGTGCGGTTAAAAGACTTGCTCCCGATATCACAAAAGAATATCTACTCCCTGCTACTAAAAAAATACAGAAAATTACTTTAAAAGATGACCTTAGAAGGAGCAGGTTATACTTACCGGGGAACGAACCCAAATTTTTTATAAATGCAGGCTTGCATGCTCCAGATGGCATCATTTTAGATTTAGAAGATAGCGTAGCATATTCAGAAAAAGATGCTGCACAGCTTTTAGTACGTAATGCATTACGCTCCGTTGATTTTTACGGAGCAGAAAGAATGGTTCGAATAAATCAAATACCAAAAGGATTGGAGGATTTAAAATTTATTGTACCTCATAATGTAAATTGCATATTAATTCCAAAATGCGAAAATGCGGAGCAAGTAATTGCAGTTGACGAAGAAGTTGCTAGGTTAAGAAAACTATTCAAAGTAAAATGTGATACTTGGTTAATGCCTATAATTGAGAGTGCTATGGGTGTTATTAATGCTTACCAAATTGCTTCATCTTGCAGTAATGTATGTGCTCTTGCAATGGGTTTAGAAGATTATACTGCAGATATTGGAGCACAACGAACGAACGAAGGTACAGAAAGTTTTTATGCAAGAACTTCTGTTATTAATGCAGCAAAAGCTGCAGGTGTTCAAGCAATAGATACAGTATTTTCTGACGTTAGTGATATGGATAATCTGACGAAAAGTGTTCTCGAAGCAAAAGCATTAGGTTTTGAAGGGAAAGGATGTATCCATCCAAGACAAGTAAAAGTAGTGCACGAAGCTTTTGCTCCAACAATAAATGAAATAGAGAAGGCAAAAAAAATAGTTTTAGCATTTGACGAAGCTACAAAATTAGGATTAGGTGTTGTATCGTTAGGAAGCAAAATGATTGATCCGCCTGTTGTTAAACGTGCAATTAAGACAATTGATATGGCAATTAAAACAAATCTAGTTACTAAAAACTGGAAGGATATGCTATAATTTAGTTTAAATAATTACGAGTAACTTATGAAAATGATTAAAAATGCAGCCGGTAGGTTAATACCGGAGATAGCAAATAATACAAAGCAAATTCCATATATGGGAATTGGTAAATATATACCTAAAGGTAATAAAGCTAAGCCCCAAATTAAAAGTTGTGCCAGTTATCCTTTAGACGGTAATAAAGTTGTGGCAAGCTTAAAAGAAGCTTTAATAAAATCCGGAATAAAAGACGGCATTACAATATCAACTCACCACCACTTACGTAACGGTGATATCTTAACCAATTATCTTTTTGATATAATTAAAGAAATGGGTATAAAAAACATTCGATGGTTCCCAAGTGCAAGTTTTCCGTGCCACGAACATTTAATCCCTTATCTTGAAGATGGAACTATTCATCATATAGAAGGGAGCATGAATGGACCTTT